>JAYUAJ010000045.1:0-6030 GCA_043741375.1 Hyphomicrobiaceae bacterium
TGGCGCGCCCGGAACGATTCGAACGTCCGACCCTCAGATTCGTAGTCTGATGCTCTATCCAGCTGAGCTACGGGCGCCTGCCACGACACGATTTTTCGCGCATCTCACTCGATGCGGGTTCGCCAAGCTCCACGCAGAGTTCCCGCAAGGACCGGCATCGTGAGCGACGATGTTTAGAGTGTCGCGCCAGCGCTGGCAAGTGGTTTGACGCCAAGTCTGCGACTGTCCTGAAGGTCATCGCTTTGGCGACGTCAGGACCGCCTGGCGGCCCGTTGCCGGCTATTCGCTAACCCATATTGAAGCGTTGACTTGCGGTCGTATCGCACTGCAGTAGCTATGGCTCCGCCGGTCCGGTAGCGTGCCCTATGACGCCAGCCGGATACGTCAAGTGTATGCTGAACAATCGCGACAGTCGCAGTCAGTGCAAAGAGCGATGGTCGCTCGGTAACGTTCACGAATGGAGCCCAGGATGGCGCAGTCCAAAAAACCGGTCGCCGAGCCGCGCAAAACAATACTGGTGACCGGCGGCGCGGGATTCCTGGGCTCGCATCTGTGTGATCGCCTGATCGAGCGCGGTCATGATGTGATTTGTGCCGACAACCTGTTTACCGGCGCCAAGCGCAATATCGAGCACCTGCTCGATCACCCGCGTTTCGAATTTCTCCGTCATGATGTGACGTTCCCGCTCTATCTGGAAGTCGACGAGATCTTCAATCTCGCTTGCCCGGCCTCCCCGGTGCACTACCAGCATGACCCGGTGCAAACCACCAAGACCAGCGTGCACGGCGCGATCAATATGCTGGGCCTGGCCAAGCGGCTGAAGTGCAAGGTGTTCCAGGCCTCAACCAGCGAGGTCTACGGCGACCCGGCCGAGCATCCGCAGCGCGAGAGCTATTGGGGCCACGTCAACCCGATCGGGCCGCGCTCGTGCTATGATGAGGGCAAGCGCTGCGCCGAGACGCTGTTCTTCGACTATCACCGCCAGCACGGCCTGGAGATCAAGGTCGCGCGCATCTTCAACACCTACGGCCCGCGCATGCACCCCAACGACGGGCGCGTGGTCTCCAACTTTATCGTGCAGTGCCTGAAGGGCGCGCCGATCACCATTTACGGCGACGGCACCCAGACGCGATCCTTCTGCTATGCCGACGACCTGATCGAAGGCTTCCTGCGGCTGATGGCTACGCCGGCCGACGTGACGGGCCCCATCAATCTCGGCAACCCGGGCGAGTTCACCATCCGCCAGTTGGCCGAGATGACGATCGAGATGACGGGCTCGAAGTCGAAGCTGACCTTTGTTGATCTGCCCCAGGACGATCCCAAGCAACGCCGCCCCGACATCACGCTGGCGCAAAAGCATCTGGGCTGGGACCCCAAAGTGCCGCTCAAGGATGGCCTCAAGCGTACCATCGACTACTTCGACAAGCTCCTGGCGGCCGAGCCCGTCTGAACGTTCGACAAATACCACTGGTAGGTCGCGGCTAGTCCTGCTTGCAGGCCGATGTTCGGGCGCCAACCGAGCTTGGCCAACTTGTCCGAAGCCATCAGCTTTCTCGGCGTCCCGTCCGGCTTGCTGGCATCGGCTACGATCCGGCCCTTGAACCCGACCGCGCGCGCAACCGCCTCGGCCAGCGCGCGGATGGTCAGGTCCTCGCCGCTGCCGACGTTAATGTGCTCGGCCTCGGAGTAGACGTTGAGGATTTGCACCAGTGCATCGGCGCAGTCGTCGACCTGCAGGAACTCGCGGCGCGGCGTGCCGGTGCCCCAGATCGGCAGGGTGTCAGCGCCAGCCAGCTTGGCTTCATGTGCCTTGCGGATCAGCGCTGGCACGACGTGGCTTGACGTCAGATCGAAATTGTCGCCCGGCCCGTAGAGATTGGTCGGCATGGCGGAGATGAAATCGCAGCCGTGCTGTTTGCGGTAGGCTTGGCAGAGCTTGATGCCGGCGATCTTCGCGATGGCGTACCACTCGTTGGTCGGCTCCAGCGGACCGGTCAGCAACGCACCTCCTGGATCGGTTGCGGCGCCAACTTCGGATAGATGCACGACGAGCCCAGAAACAGCAGCTTTTCAACCCCGGTCCGCCACGCCGCATGAATGATCGCGGTTTCGATCATCAAATTGTCGTAGAGGAAGTCGGCCGGATAGGTGTCATTGGCGAGGATTCCCCCGACTTTCGCCGCAGCGACGATGACAGCCTGCGGACGGGTCTTGGCCAACCAGGCCTCGACGCCCTCGGCGCGGGTCAAATCCAGTTCACCGCGACTGGCCGTCAGAACCTCGCAGTTCTCGCGGGCGAGCCGGCGCAGCAGCGCCGAGCCCACCATGCCGCGATGGCCGGCAACCCAGACGCGTTTGCCAGCAAGGCTGTAGGGTTCTCCGATCAATCGTCAGTCCGCGCCTTGCGGTCGCGCTCCTTGGCAGCGAGTTTCAGATCGGCGGCAACCATCTCCGCAACCAACTCCTTGAACGTCGTTTTGTGTGACCAGCCCAGCGCCTTGTGCGCTTTGCCGGCGTCGCCGAGCAGCTGTTCGACCTCGGTCGGACGGAAGTAGCGCGGATCAATACGCACCAGCGCCTCGCCCGATTTGGCGTCTTTGCCGACCTCATCAACGCCGCTGCCGGACCAATCGATCTTGCGGCCGACTTCGGCGAACGAGGCCTCCACAAATTGACGTACCGAGAACATTTGGCCCGTAGCCAGCACGTAATCGCTCGCCTCGGGTTGCTGCAGCATCAACCACATGCCTTCGACGAAATCGCGCGCATGGCCCCAGTCACGCCGGGCATCGAGATTGCCGAGATGGAGCTGCATCTGCAGCTTCAACTGGATAGCCGCAACGCCGCGCGTGATCTTACGCGTGACAAACGTTTCGCCCCGCATCGGGCTCTCGTGGTTGAACAGGATGCCATTGGAGGCGTGCATGCCATAAGCTTCCCGGTAGTTGACCGTGATCCAATAGGCATAGAGTTTGGCGGCGGCATAGGGCGAACGCGGATAGAACGGCGTGGTTTCGCTCTGCGGCACTTCCCTGACCTTGCCATACAGTTCGGAAGTTGAGGCCTGGTAGAAGCGGGTCTTCTTCGAGAGATCCAAGATGCGGATCGCTTCGAGCAACCGCAGCGTGCCGATGCCATCGGCGTTGGCGGTGTATTCCGGCGTCTCAAAGCTGACTTGAACGTGGCTTTGCGCCGCCAGGTTGTAGATTTCGGTGGGCTGTATGTCCTGGATCAGCCGGATCAGACTGGTGGCGTCGGTGAGGTCGCCGTGGTGCAGGAAAAAGCGCGTCTCATGTTCGTGGGGATCGACGTAAAGATCGTCCACCCGCGCAGTATTGAAGGAGGACGAGCGCCGCTTGATGCCATGGACGACGTAGCCCTTGGACAACAGGAGACGCGCAAGGTAGGCGCCGTCTTGCCCGGTAATCCCAGTGACCAGCGCCACTTTGCCGGTAGGCGTCGGCGATTTGCCCATCGTCGTTTCTTTCTACAAGCTGCGCTGGCCTGCGTCGCTCATCGACCAAAGATTGGTGCAACGCGCACCTGACCGGCAGTAGGCAAAAACGGGGGCGGGTAGTTCAGCGATGGCGAGGTTGAACGCATCGACATCGTCCCGCGTGATCGCGCCCGATACCACCGGCACATGGCAAACCGCAAGTCCCTGAGCCGCAGCGGTAGCGGCGATCTCGGCGTAGAGCGGCTGACCCGGCTGCTCTCCGTCAGGCCGGTTGCACATGATAGAGCGGTAGCCCTCGGCAGCGATGGCGGCTACGTCGGTAACCTGGATCTGCGGCGCGACGCTGTAGGCATCTGTTAGCTTGCGGGCTTGCATGGGTCGCGCCTCGGCGAGTTGATGGGCAGCGGCACTATGGCCTCGGCGGCTCGAAGACGCAATTGCCGTGGCTTCTTTGCTGGTAAGCAGCGACTCGCGTAACCGCGAACCGGCCGCCGCGCACGTTGCGGCGTTCACGCGCTCGTCCTGCCCCCGAGCGGTAAAGGGCTTGCTGTCGGCCCTGCTTTCTCAGTATGGAGTGGCCCGGACTTCATTGACGAGGCCTCTATGATCGAGCTGCTGCACTTCATAAGCTATCTGATCTACCTTTATACCTGGGTCGTGATCGCCGACGTGATCCTGAGCCTGTTAACGCAAATGAACGTCGTCAACCCCTACCAGCCGACGGTGCGTTCCATCGCGCAGGCCCTGCATGTCGTAACCGAGCCGCTACTGAGGCCCATTCGCAATCTGTTGCCCAAAGCCGCAGGTTTGGATTTCTCGCCCCTGGTGCTGCTGCTGGCGTGCTATTTCGTGCAAAGCGTCGTGCTGCCAAACATTGCCAAGCTGTTTTGACGGCCTAGGAGTAGACGGCGATGGCGCAGATCCTCGACGGCAAGGCAGTCGCTGCCGATCTCAGGGCCGGCATCGCGCGCGCGGTGGCGACCGTGAAGGCGTCGCATGGCCTTACGCCGGGTCTGGCCGTGGTGCTGGTGGGCGAGGACCCGGCAAGTCAGGTCTATGTGCGCAACAAGGCCAAGCAGACGGCCGAAACTGGCATGCTGTCGTTTGAGCACAAGCTGCCAGCTTCTACGCCCGAGGCCGAGCTGCTGGCGCTGGTCGCCCGGCTGAACGCCGATCCCGCCGTGCACGGCATCTTGGTGCAGTTACCACTACCTAAGCACATCGACAGCCAGAAAGTGCTGACCGCCATCGACCCGGCCAAGGATGTGGATGGCTTCCATCCGGTAAACGCTGGCCGCCTGGCCACGGGCGAGGCGGGCCTCGTCCCTTGCACGCCGCTCGGCTGCGTCATCCTGGCTAAGCGCGCCAAGCCGGACCTTTCGGGTTTGGAAGCTTTGATCGTCGGCCGCTCAAACATCGTCGGCAAGCCGGTCGCGCAGCTTCTGCTAGCAGAGAACTGCACCGTCACCATCGCCCATTCCCGGTCGCGCGACCTGCCCGGCATCTGCCGCCGCGCCGACCTGCTGGTCGCTGCTGTAGGCCGTCCCGAAATGATCAAGGGCGATTGGGTGAAGCCCGGCGCCATCGTGATCGACGTCGGCATCAACCGTGTTGAGGGAGCAGGCAACAAACTGGTCGGCGACGTCGACTACGCCAGTGTCTCAGCTGTCGCCGGCGCCATCACGCCCGTCCCCGGCGGCGTCGGCCCCATGACCATTGCCTGCCTGTTGCGCAACACGCTGCAAGCCGCTTGTGCAGCCAAAGCGCTTGCAATGCCCGCGTTGTAGTCGGAAACTTGCGTTATGCATAATCAGCATGCCTGCTTCACGCCCAGGACTTACACCGCACCGCAACATTCATGTTGCACTGCACAACGAACCGCGCTATACAATCGGCACGACGAAGGACCGAAGGCGTCTGCCGCCCCCGCGTGACTTCGGCGTCCCCTGAATTTCACGCGCTAGCAGCCCCTCCATTCATCGAGCGAGACCACAATGAAAAACGAATTCACCTCACAGGCCGAAGACTTCATGCGCGCCGCCGGCGATGTCCGCGTTCCCGAGCAGATGCAGCATTTCGCCGAGGATAGCGTCACCAAGTCGCGCGAGGCGTTCGCCAAGATGACCGCGGTCGCCCAGGACTCCCAGAAGGCTCTGGCCGAAGTGTCCAGCGTCGCCGCGCAGAGCGCCAAGACGCTCGGCGAAAAGGTTCTGGCCAACGTCGCTGCCAATACCAACGCCGCCTTCGACGCCGCCGAGCAGATCGCCCGCTCCAAGTCGGTTCCCGAAGCCATGAAGCTGCAGGCCTCGTTCTTCCAGGCCCAGATGGCCAAGAACGCCGAGCAGACCCGCGAGTTCTTCGAACTCTCGACCAAGCTCTACCAGCAGACTTTCGCCACCTTCAACACCGTCGCCTCCAAGGCCATGGTAAACGGCAAGAGCGGCCTCTAGTCCACGTCCCGCCGACCACGACCCGGCCTGCCCAAGGATCGGACACGATACGTGTCCGGTCCTTTTTGTTGCGTGTTTGAGTGAGGGGCGTGCGCCCATTCAACCAAGGGGCCCTCAAGGGGG
>JAYUAJ010000046.1:0-6024 GCA_043741375.1 Hyphomicrobiaceae bacterium
GCCCGCGACCAGCAACAGCGCGGCCACCAGGATCAATCCGCCAGCGCAGTAAACCGCGATCCAGCGATCGGAGGCACGCAGCAGCAGCAGCCCGAAGGCCGCTACGAACAGGGCGGCGGTGGCGGCAATATAGGGCCAGCGCGGCAGCCCCTGACGGATCGGCGCGATCTCATCGCGGAACAATGCCGTGGCCTTCATCTGCTCAGCCCGCCCCAACGGCCAGAGGGTGAACATGAGGGCGATGAGCAGCCCGAAGGCCGCAGCGACAGCGTAGGTCGCTGGCTGGTGCACGGGCCGGATGTCCACCGGCGCCAGCTGGCCGAGACCGGCAATGGCAAGGTCTGGCACAAAGGTCCCGAGCACCATGCCGAGCACAATGCCGAGCAGTGTTAGGACCAGGATCTGGGCCAAGTAGATTGCGAAGACTTGCCCGTCGCCAGCCCCAAGCGAGCGCAGCGTTGCGATGGTCTTGCGCATGCGCACCAGATGCGATGCGACCGCATTGGCCACCCCCAGGCCTCCGATACCGAGCGTGGTGAAGCCGACCAGCGTCAGGAACTGACCCAAGCGCTCCACGGCACGCCTGGCGCCGGGAATGGGATCGAGGCGGGTCGCGGTCTGGAACCCAGCGTTGGAGAGACGGCCGGAGAGCTGCGTTGTCAGCGCCTTTACGTCGTCGGATTTGGAGTTCTCGGGGACGATCTTGTACTGCCAGCGGATCAGGCTGCCCTCAGCGGCGAGGCCGGCCGCTTCCAGCGTCGGCATGGCAACCAGCAGGCGCGGTCCATAAATGGCCTGGCCGGACAGTTTGTCGGGTTCTGACAGGATGGTTCCGGAAAGCTCTATCTCGGCAGCGCCGAGGTGGATCTTGTCGCCAAGTTTTAGACCAAGCCGCTCCAACAGCAGCGGATCGCAGACGGCCGTGTTGGGGCGCAGCAGCGCATCGGCCAGCGTCCCGCCGCCGTTGAGCAGCAGTTGCCCGGTCAGCGGATAGGCCGCATCCACCGCTTTGACTTCCACCAGCGCCTGCTTGCCTTTGTCGGAGCCCGACGCGGGAATGCGGGCCATAGCGCGCAGTGTTGCGACTTCGGCGCTGCGGCCGAAGGTGTCGATGCTGGTCCGCTCGGCCGCCGTCGCGCGCAGATGCATGCGCGCCACCGCCAGGTCGCCGCCCAGGATTTCGCGTCCGTGGTCGTCCAGTGCCGCAGTGATGGCATCACCAATACCGCCAACCCCGACGATGGCCGCGACGCCCAGCGCAATGCAGGCGACAAGAATGTAGAGCCCGCGCAGACCGCCACGGAACTGGCGCAGCGCCAGACGCAACGCCAGCGGCAGGCGCGCCGCCGGAACGATACTGTCAGCTGGCTTGGCGGTCACGCGGGAACCGTCTCGAGAACGTGCCCGTCGCGCATGGCGATGCTGCGGTCGCAGCGGGCCGCCAGTGCAGCATCGTGGGTGATGAGCACGAGCGTCATGCCGCGGCGCGCGCGCAGATCAAACAACAGGTCCACAATGCCTGCTCCAGTCCTGGCGTCGAGGTTACCGGTCGGCTCATCAGCCAGAAGGATGGCCGGCTCCACAACCACCGCGCGGGCAATGGCGACGCGTTGTTGCTCGCCGCCAGAAAGTTCCGCTGGCAGGTGGTGGACTCGGGCAGCCAAGCCGACATCGGCGAGGGCGGCCATGGCGCGGCGCGTGGCGTCGGGCGCGCCGGCGAGTTCCAGAGGCAGCGCGACGTTTTCCAGCGCCGTCATGGTCGGCACTAGATGAAAGGATTGGAATACAATACCGATAGTCTTGCCACGCAACCGTGCCAGTGCGCTCTCCGACTTGCCCGCATAGTCTTCCCCAGCCACCACGACGCGGCCGGAACTTGCCCGCTCAAGGCCCGCCATGATCATGAGCATGGAGGATTTGCCCGATCCGCTCGGCCCCAAAATGCCGACAGAATCTCCGGGCAGGATGGCGAGGGTCACGCGGTCCAGGATCTGCACCGGTCCAGCGCGGCTGGCGAGGCTCAGGCTGACCTCGTCAAGGCGTATGATGGGGTCTAGGGACTTTTGCATGCGACGTTCGGAACCCCCAAGAGCGATAAATAGAGTGCGACAGGAAGCGAGCGATAGGATGGATCGGTTGGCTGGTGGTAGAGGCTTGTTGTGGCCGAAAGCGGCCGTTCTCCTAATGCTGGCAGCCGTCTTTCTGGCGCTATGGGGAGAGATGGGGCACGCGGCGGCAAAAATCAAACTGGTGGCGCTCGGCGACAGCATCACGGCCGGATTGGGTGTCAAGCTCGAGGAGGCCTATCCGGCCCGACTTCAAGGCTTGCTGACCGCCAAAGGTCTGGACGTCGAGATCGCCAATGCCGGTGTTTCCGGCGATACGGCCGCCGACGGGCTGGATCGCCTGGAGTGGTCCGTCCCCGACGGTACCGATGGGGTGATCCTGGCCTTGGGCGCCAACGATATGCTCCGCGGACTTGATCCTGGCCAAACCTCCGCGACACTGGAAAAGACCATTTCCGCGCTCGACGCGCGCCATATCCAAATCCTGCTGGTCGGTATGCAGGCGGGCACCAACTACGGCGACGCCTATCGATCCGCGTTCAACAAGACCTTCCCAGACCTGGCCGCCAAACACGGCATTGGGCTCTACCCGTTCCTGCTGCAGGATGTGGCGCTCAACCCCGCGCTCAATCAGGGCGACGGCATACATCCCAACCAGAAGGGCGCCGCGCGCATCGCCGACCTCATGCTGCCGAGCGTGCTGAAGCTGATCGAGCGGATAGCGGCAATCGCCCCTCACCCCCGATGATGCACCTCCGCCAGCCCATACACCTCCGTTGCAATCCCTTTCATCCGCGCCAAAATCTGCAGCGAGAGATACTGCGAAAAATGCCGCGACTGGTGCAGGTTGCCGCCGTGGAACCAGAGGGCGTCCTGGCGGGTCGGCTTCCACATGTTGCGCTGCTCGCCCTCCCAGGGGCCGGGGTCCTTGGTGGTGCCCGAGCCCAGGCCCCAGACTTTGCCGACTTTGTCGGCGACGTCCTGGGAGATGAGTTTTGCGGCCCAGCCGTTCATCGAGCCGTAGCCTGTGGCGTAGACGATCAGGTCGGCCGGCAATTCGGTTCCGTCGGCAAACGCCACTGACGACGTCTTGATCTCCTTGACCGCCGCTCCGGGGCCGCTCTTGAGCTTGATCTTGCCCTCGATGACGAGTTCGCTGGCCCCGACATCAATGTAGTAGCCGGACCCGCGTCGCAGATACTTCATGCCGAGCCCTGAATCGTCGTCGCCGAAGTCGTGCATGAAGCCGGCACCGATCAGCCGCTTATAAAACGCGGCGTCGCGCTTCTTGATCGCGTCGCAGACCTTGATCCCACCGAGATGCATGATCTTGTAGGGCTTGGACGCATACATCAGATCGGCTTTGTTGTGATCGATGCCGCTCTTGATCGCCGCCTCGGAATAGAGCGGTGCCAGGTCGAGCTCCATGAGCGAGTCGGATTTTGATACATGGGTTGAGGAGCGCTGCACCATGGTCACGTCTGCGCCCACTTCCCATAGCGAGGCGCAAATGTCGTGTGCGGAATTATTCGAGCCGATGACGACGCATTTTTTGCCGCGGTAAGCGTCCGGTCCCGGATGCTGGCTGGAATGATGCTGCTCGCCGGTAAAGCGCTCCATACCGGGGAATTTCGGCGTCATCGGAATGCCCGACATGCCGGTCGCCAGCACCAATTGCTTGGGCCGCAGCGTCACCGGTTTCCCGGCGCGAATCACCTCGACCGTCCACTCTTTCTTAGCCTCGTCGTAGCTTGCCTTTTTGCACTCCGAAGAGCCCCAGTAATTCAGCTCCATGACTTTGGCGTACATTTCCATCCAGTCGGCGATCTTGTCCTTGGGCGAAAAGATCGGCCAGTGATCCGGGAACGGAATGTAGGGGAAATGATCGTACCAGACGGGGTCGTGCAGGCAGAGCGACTTGTAGCGTTTGCGCCAGCTGTCGCCCGCGCGCTCGTTGCGCTCCAGAATGAGGGTTGGCACACCGAGCCGTTTCAGCCGCGCGCCCAGCATGATGCCGCCCTGGCCGCCGCCGACGATCACGCAATAGGGGTCTCGCGTGACGCCTAGTGTGGCCTCCTCATCGGCGCGCAGCTCGGTCCAGGTCTTGCGGTTGCGATGCACGCCGTGCTCAGCGCCAAGCGGCCGCCGCACGCCACCCGGCTCCTCGAACCCTTTCAGCTCAAAGAGCGAGGTCAGCAGCGTGAAGCATTTCCCATCCTTCAGTCGGATGTGTCCCTCGCCCCGCCCCACCGCCGTCTCGAAGGTGAACCAGCCGATGACCACGCCGTCTTCTTCGGTTGCCTCGCCCCGGATCGTCCAACCGAACGGATTTACTCGCGCCAGTGTGGCTTCAAGCATGCGCCTGATGTCGTCGCGGCTCTCGCAGGTCTTAATGTTCCAGGTAAAGGCGACCAGATCGCGCCAATAGCACTCGTCGCCGAACAGTTTTGCCGCCGCGGCGGCGTCGCGGCCGGTCAGCGCCTTGTCCAACGCGGCAAGCCACGTCTCGACCTGTTTGGTGGGGCTAGGCTGCGTCATGGGGCGTTCCTCTCGTTATCGGCTGTCAAGCCTTCTCACCCTTCAGCGATTTCACGAAGCGTCCGAAGGCGACCCCAGCGCGCGCGGGCAATGCGGCGGGACCCGCCGTGGGCGACGTAGGCGGGGGCGCCAGTGCCGGTCCGGCGCGGCGGATCTCGACCACCGCTTCCTCCCAGTCGCGCGCGGCGTGCTCACCAACCACGACCGGACGCTGCGTGACCACCGGAGCGACTGTAACGTTGGCCAGCGGCGACGGTTTCAGCCGCGGCGCGACATCGAGCATCGGGCTTGCCGGCCGCTCGACAAAGCGGATCTCCGTGACTTCGGTGGCGCTCGAAACCACTGCCGCTGGCGCCCGCTCGCGCCAAGTAGTGGCAAGCGGCGAGGGAGCGGCGGCGGCGGCCGGGCGCGATACCGGAAGGGCGGTTGGCTTAGGCTCGGCGATCCGTCCAGCGGCAGCAACCGTGGCGGCCACGGCGGCCGCGACATTGGCCATGGTGCCTTCCATCGACAATGATGGCAGCGGGAATGCTGGCGCCGCTGCCTTTGCGGCAGCGGCGCGAAGGGCTTCGTCCCGGGCCTCGCACAGTTTGGCTAAGCTGGCCATTACCGACGCCTCAGCCTCAACGATGTCGGCGTGGTTCGGCAATTCGTGCACTGGCATGAGCGGCAGCGGCGGGAGTTCGGGCGCAACCACAACGCTTGCCGGCGGCGGCGGGACCGGCTCGGCGGCCGGCTCTGGGACGATGGGTAGTTCCTGCGCAGCGGGCTCAGCCGGCGCGATGCCGCCGAACATGGAGGCAACGGCCTGCGAAGCCTCGGAATGCAGATCGTCCGACTGCCACTGCGGCACGCGGATAACCACCTCAGAAGCGGTGACCATTTCCGCTGCCTCGGTCGCAGTCACGACGTCGATCGGTTCGAGTGGTGGAAGGGTCTCGCGGGCCGTAGCCAGCATGGCTTGATCAATAACCGGCGTGACCAGAACGGCCACAGGCGCCGGCTCCGGCACCGGTGCGACTGCATCTGCCGGACGGACGCCGTTCAACTCGCTGTCGAGCGATCGCAACAGGCGCAGCACGCGATAGTCCCGTGTGCCGGAAAGCTCACGCTCGAGATGGCTCCGAAGTTCGGCGCTGGCCATGGCCTCGACCGGCAGACCGCTGGCTTGGCGCGCGGCAAGCTGTTGCAGGGCGCGGTAAGGCTCAAGCGCGTGCAATCGCCCCTCGAGCTGTTCGCACAGCCCCGCCAATGTCTGCGCCAAGTCGGCCAAATCAGCGGCCATGCAGTCTGGCTCTCCGGGCCGCCGGTCTGGCGTGCCGATCATGGGTTGCACGCACAAACAATAGCGTGCGGTCGCAGGGTCGTCCACTTCAGCGCTGAAAAACCGTTAGAATCTTGTCAGAGGCGCGTGCCCCGC
>JAYUAJ010000047.1:0-6021 GCA_043741375.1 Hyphomicrobiaceae bacterium
CCCACCATCGCCGTGACGGCGAAAGCGCGCGAGTTGAAAGCGGCCGGCCGCGATGTCATTGGGCTTGGCGCGGGCGAGCCCGACTTCGACACGCCTGAAAACATCAAGCAGGCCGCGATCCGGGCGATTGAGTCTGGCAAGACGAAATATACCGATGTCGACGGCATTCCGGAGTTGAAGCAAGCGATCTGCGCCAAGTTCAGCCGAGAGAACGGCCTCACCTACAAGCCCTCGCAGGTGAGCGTGGGCACCGGCGGCAAGCAGGTGCTGTTCAACGCGCTGCTGGCGACGCTCAATCCCGGGGACGAAGTGATCGTGCCGACGCCCTATTGGGTGTCTTATCCCGATATCGTGCTCTTGGGCGGCGGCACGCCCGTGTTCGCCGAAACGACCATGGCCGATGGGTTCAAGTTGAAGCCGGAGGCGCTGGCCAAGGCGATATCGCCGAAGACCAAGTGGCTGATTCTGAACTCACCCTCGAACCCGAGCGGTGCAGTCTACACCCGCGCGGAAATGAAGGCGTTGACCGATGTCTTGATGAAGCATCCGCATGTCTGGGTGCTGACGGATGACATGTACGAGCATCTGCTTTTTGACGGCGTGACATTTTGCACGCCCGCGCAGGTGGAGCCGGCACTCTATGTGCGCACGCTGACCATGAACGGCGTCTCCAAGGCTTATGCCATGACCGGCTGGCGCATCGGCTATGCCGCCGGTCCCGAGCCTCTTATCAAAGCTATGGCCAAGCTGCAATCGCAGTCGACCTCCAATCCATCCTCGATCGCGCAATATGCGGCCGTCGAGGCGCTGAACGGGCCGCAGAATTTCATCGCCGAGCGAGCCAAGGTTTTCGAGCAGCGGCGCGATCTGGTGGTCTCGATGCTGAACCAGGCCAGCGGCTTGAAGTGTCCCAAGCCGGAAGGCGCGTTTTACGTTTATCCGAGCTGCGCGGGGACGATCGGCAAGACCACGGCCAAGGGCGCCAAGATCACCAACGATGAAGCCTTCGTGACGGCGCTGCTCGAAGAAGAGGGCGTGGCGGTCGTCCAGGGCGCCGCGTTCGGCCTCTCGCCGTTCTTCCGCATCTCCTATGCCACCTCGACCGAGGCGCTGGAAGAGTCCTGCCGCCGCATTCAGCGCTTCTGCGGCGGGCTCAGGTAGTTATCCGCAGGATAATCGAACCGCCGCTTTGCACCCATGGAATAGTTTTCGCGTCATCGGCGTTTGCCGCGATGAGGGCCCGGCTCTGGTTCGAACCGTCGTGCCTTCGAAAGTGATCAAGAACTCAGATCCGGATTGAGGAGTTGACGATGAAATTTGGCAAAGTCGCAGGACTTGTTGGCGCCGTGCTGATCGCTGGCGCGGTTGGTGTTACGGCAATTGCTTGGGCCGACAACAGCTCGGACCCGATCAAATCGCGTCGCGACCACATGAAGTCGAATGGCGCCAACGCCAAAATCGTCGGCGGCTTCCTCGACGGTTCGGTAGCGTTCGACGCCGCCAAGGCCGCCGAGGCGACCAAGGCCGTCGCGACCGTAGGCCACGAGTTTGGCGTTGAGTTTGATGAGTATTTTCCAGACTCCGCCAAGACTGGCGATACCAAAGCTGCTCCCGCAATCTGGGAGGACAAGGATGGGTTCAAGAAGCGCGCCTTAGCGCTTGAGGCTGACGCTACTGCAGCATCCGCCGCAGCCGCCAATGGCGCCGACGCCTTCAAGGCGGCGGCTGGCAAGATGTTCGGCAACTGCAAAGGCTGCCACGAGAAATTCAAGCTGCAATAGGCTTTTCCTGGACTGATACATGGCGCGGCGGTTGGGTTTTACCAGCCGCCGCGTTTGCGGATGCCGACCGCCGCCAAACGAGATCGGGACCTGATGGAGCGCTCGCAAGCTGATCGAAGGAACGCGGTAGCGGCCGAGGCGCCGCGGCTCATGCGCTATGCCTTGTCGCTGGTGCGCGATCGCAGCCAAGCCGAGGACCTCGTGCACGACTGCTTGGCGCGCGCGCTCGCCAACCTGTCCGGTTGGCGGGATGGAGACAACCCCAGGCGCTGGTTGTTCACAATCTTGCATAATCTTTATGTCGACCGCATTCGGGCCAGCATGCGCACGCCCACCCACGTCAGCCTTGAGGATAGCCACTTCGGCGCGGGTGGCGACCGGTCCTCGCACGACACGACGCGGCGCGAGATCGATAGCGCGCTTGGCGCGTTGCCGCTGGAGCAGCGCCAGTGCGTGCTGCTGGTGGGCCTCGAGGGGCTCACCTATGCCGAGGCGGCTCTGGTGCTCGATGTGCCGGTTGGAACGGTCATGTCGCGGCTGTGTCGTGGCCGTGAGAAACTGCGGGAACTTTTGGATCGCGAGGGCGTCAGGCCATCGCTGAGGAGGATCAAATGACGGGAGCGGGCCATCTCACCGCCCTGGAAGCCAATGCGCTCTCTGACGGCGAACTCAGTGGCGACGCGGCAGCTGAAGCGCGCGTTGCGGTCGCTTCCGACGACGAGTTGCGCGGAGCCGCAGCTTGGCGCGACACGCTGAATGCGCAACTGCACGCGGCCTATGACGCCGAGCTGTCCAGGCCATTGCCGGCCCGTACGCGCCGTCTGCTGGCCGCCAGCGCCGGTTGGTCGCTGCCGTCGGGCACGCGCAGGATTGCGGCGGCCTTGGCGATCGCTGCAACGGCCGCTGTGCTTGGCTACGGCGCCGGAGCGTTGGATTGGAGGTCGCTCAACCAGATGGATCGCGTCGTCAGCATGGGGCTTGGCGCGCATCAGGTCTATGCTGGAGAGATAAGGCATCCAGTGGAGGTTGCTGGCTCGGAAAGCGCCCATCTGGCCAAATGGCTTGGCGCCCGGCTCGGCGTTCCCTTCACGGCGCCTGACATTACCGACACCGGCTTTGCGCTGGTTGGCGGCCGACTGTTGGCCGAAGGCCAGCGCCCCGCCGCGCTCTTGATGTACGAGGACTCTACCGGCCGGCGCGTCTCGCTCTATATGGAAAAATGGCCTAACAGCGACGAGACCGAGATCAGGCAGACGGCAAACGGTGCGTTCAATACGTTCTACTGGGTCGACAAGAACTTCGCCTGCGCCGTCAGCAGCAATCTCGACCCCGCCCGGCTGAAGGTCGTGTCCGAGCAGCTTTATGCCTCGCTGGAGCGGGGGTAGGCCGCCCCCCTCCACTTACCTCTCAAACCGCTTGAACTTGATGCGGTGCGGGTCCGTCGCGTGCTCACCGAGGCGGCGGCGCTTGTCCTCTTCGTAGGAGGCAAAATTGCCCTCGAACCATTCCACATGACTGTCGCCCTCGAAGGCGAGGATGTGAGTGGCGATACGGTCCAGGAAGAAGCGGTCATGGCTGATGACCACCGCGCAACCCGGGAAATCCTCCAGCGCCGCTTCCAGCGCGGCCAGCGTCTCAGTGTCGAGGTCGTTGGTCGGCTCGTCGAGGAGGAGAAGATTTCCGCCTTCTTTCAACAGCTTGGCGAGATGCACGCGGTTGCGCTCGCCGCCTGAGAGCAGCCCCACCTTCTTCTGTTGATCAGAACCCTTGAAATTGAACCAGCCGCAATAAGCCCGGCTCGGCACCTCGCGCTTGCCGCCCAGATTGATCATATCGGCGCCTTGGGAAATTTCCTCCCAGACGTTCTTCTTGTCGTCGAGATGCGCGCGCGACTGATCCACATAGGAGACTTTTACGGTGTCGCCGAGCCGGATAGACCCCTGGTCCGGCTTTTCCACGCCCGTGATCATCTTGAACAGCGTGGTCTTGCCCGCGCCGTTCGGCCCGATGATGCCGACGATGCCGCCCGGAGGAAGCTTGAAGTTCAAGTCCTCGATCAGCACCTTGTCGCCGAACGCTTTTGAGAGCCCGGTGACTTCGACCACGACGCCGCCTAGCCGCGGACCGGGGGCGATCTGGAACTGCGCCGTATCGACTTTTTGCGCGCTAGCTTCATCGAGCAGCCGGTCATAGGCTTGGATGCGCGCCTTCGACTTGGTTTGCCTTGCTTTTGGCGAGGCGCGGATCCACTCCAGCTCGCGCCTCATGGCGCGCGCCTTGCCGGCCTCCTGGCTCTGCTCGACTTCCTGGCGTTTTGCCCGCTGCTCCAGCCAGCTGGAGTAATTTCCCTTATACGGAACACCCGTCCCGCGATCCAGCTCCAGCGTCCATTGGGTAATGTTATCAAGGAAGTAGCGATCATGCGTAACGAGCATGATGCAACCGGCGTAGTCGCGCAGGAATTTCTCCAGCCAAGCCGTGGTCTCGGCGTCGAGATGATTTGTTGGCTCGTCGAGCAGCAGAATTTCGGGTTTTGACAGCAGCAGCTTGCAAAGCGCCACCCGGCGCCGTTCTCCGCCCGAGAGCTTCGTCACGTCCGCATCCGGGGGTGGACAACCCAGCGCGTCCAGCGACTGCTCCACCTGGCTGTCCAGATCCCACAAGTTCTGCGCGTCAATCTGGTCCTGCAGCGCCGTCATCTCGTCGGCGGTCTCGTCCGTATAGTTGGCCGCGATCTCGTTGTAGCGCTCCAGGATCTTATATTTCTCGGCCACGCCCTCCTTGGCGTTCCCGAGCACGTCCTTATCCGGATTGAGCGGCGGCTCCTGCGCCAGATAGCCGAGCCTGACGCCATCCGCCGCCCAGGCCTCGCCGGTAAACTCCGTCGTCGTGCCGGCCATGATCTTCAGCAGCGTCGACTTGCCCGCGCCGTTCAGGCCGACGACGCCGATTTTCGCCCCCGGATAGAACGAGAGATTGATGTTCTTCAGCACCTGCTTGCCGCCCGGATAGGTCTTGCTGAGGTTGGACATGTGATAGACGAATTGAGGATTGGCCATTCTGGGCCCTTTCCGGAAGGTGATCTGTTGAGTGGGGTTGGCGCGGGTTCTAGCCGATGCAGCGAGGGGGAGCAACACGTGGTCGAAGGTGGGCAGCTCCAGGCCCCCTCATTCTCGACCAGACCGCATGTACATACATTTGTACGGATCCGTTTGAGATTGCGGCGGTCACGTCGCATCAGGGCGCGGGGCAATCGACGTCCGCAGATACTGGTAGTCTCCAGATGGCGGCCATCGACCACCCCGCGGCAACGTTCTTTTCGGACCCTTTCGTCGCGAGATGGAAGCTCTACTCCAACACTTCCACTGTGGGCTACTCCACACCCAGGTATCTCACCCCAGGCCTGCGACGACGATCCCCTGGACCAGCCCGTGCGTCAGGCGATCCAGGCGCTGCTCCTCCCCCGCACATTCGAGACGCCCTCGAGTGCACCCCTGTTCGGGGGAAGATGATGGAAGTATAGGTGAACATATTTGGAAGTAAAAATTTGAATAATAAAATGGTAAATTTAATTTATACTATGAAATTACCACGCCTGCAGGTCGGGAAGCGAGTAAGCGAGACCCGACACGTCCTGGCCCAGCCTCAAGACTGTCGGGTCTCGCTGAAACGCTCTACCCGACCTACGCCCGTTCGAAGCATTGGGACATGATCGTCATCGCTGGCCCGGCAGAGCCATGATCACCGGCCCATCGCCAGCGTTGAGGTTCGTGTCCCCGTCGGCATCACGCACCGCCGGCGAGCGGAATTAATTGATCGCAAGTGTCAGCGCTCGCGATGCTAGCGCGCCCTCTCCCCGCCTCTTCGCGTGAGGGTCGGGGTGAGAGGCAGCCACGTGCTCGAAGCCCAGATGCCCAGGCGCAATGTTGAAAGGAAACCTGACGTAAAAATGTTCCTTGGCCGCGCTCGGCTGATCGGCGCTCGTGACCCGGAGCAGTCGTCGACGTATGCGGCGCAATTATAAATTGATTTGGTGAATGCGAACTAACTCTCCACAACAACGATAATCGATTTGTCAGGGGTTTGTACTGGCGTCTCTGATCCGTAGAATGCATTTTTCAATGCCTTGTAAGCTTTTTTACTGTCCCTTAATCCACATAGGTCCGAGGTCAAATCGCGTCCTATTAAAATACAACCTTCGGTATCATCCGGCTTGTTTCCTGTATGGATCTGTATATTT
>JAYUAJ010000048.1:0-30288 GCA_043741375.1 Hyphomicrobiaceae bacterium
TGTAGGTGCCGCCACCCGTTGCGCTGGAGTAACCGAAGAAGATGTTTCCTCCGGACGCGGTCTGGTTGAGTTTGATGCCGACCACATCGTCCCAGAGCCCGAACGCGACTGCCGTCTGTGCCTTCATGGCCGCCGAGATGGCAACGAAACCACCGGATTCGGTGCTGCTGTCCGGCGCACCATCGGGGATCGAAAACGTAACCGCAGCAGACCACCATTTGGTCCCGCCGTCAATCTGGCCTTCGATCTGAGGCAGTGTATAGACTGGCTTTGCCAAAACGACCCACCACACGAACGACATCGCCCGCCTGCCACGGGCGGTGGATCGAAAATGGGGCCGAATGGATAACAGGAGGTTGCGGTGCTGATACGTCAATCGATCAGTGTGATCAATGAGTTAATGGGCGTCCGAGGCAATGACGTTGGGCACAGCTCCTTCCGGTGGGCTGAGCATTTCGCCAAGCCCACCGGAGCAGGCGGTCGGCAAGTTATTCGAGCGCCATCAAGTTCGCTTTGTCCGTCAGCACGTACATGCGCCCGTCAGCAACCACCGGCGAGATGAAGATCGGCTCGCCCAGCTCGCGCTGTGCCGTCACCTGGCCCGTGGACGGATCGACACCCGCCAAACCACCCTTGCTGGAGGTCAACCAGAGACGGCCGCCGGCCAGCACCGGACCGCTCCAGACCTTTGCCGTTCCCGGCAACTTCATCGCCCAGCGGGTCTCGCCTGTGGTGCGCTTCAGCGCCACCAGGCGGCCGGTGGTATCGACCACATAGACAGCATCACCTGCAACCCAGGGCATCTCGATGCCGCCTACATTCATCGACCAGGCGCGCGAACCGGTATCCGAGTTCGTTGCGATCATGCGGCCGGAGCGGCTGGCTGCGTAGACAAAACCGCCGTTTGCCACCGGACTAGCGGGGTCGCTCAAACCAGCAGCGGTTGAGGTTGCCTTGGCGCCGTTGACGTTTTCGGTCCAAACCGGCTGGCCGCTGTCGACCTTCAAGGCCACCAGCTCGCCCGATGTGAAGGGAATAATCACCTGATCGCCGGCCACGGCGGGGCGGGTGTTGGAGAGCACGGCCGCCGACTGCTGGGGCGAGCCGTTGAAGGTCCAGAGCACGCCGCCATCGGCGACCGCAAGACACACCACCTGCCCGTCCGTGTTGGTGGCGAAGACGCGCCCATCGGCGACGGTCGGGGCGGAATGAATCGGGGCGCCGATCTTGCGCTCCCAGAGCTTAACGCCTGTACCGGCGTTAAGGGCCACGACTGTGCCAAAGCCAGTGGCGACGAAAACCCGGGCGCCCTCGGCCGCGATGCCGCCACCGAACGCCTTGTTCGCCGTGCTGCCCTCGGGCGCGGTTGAGACGCTCCAGACCTTGGCGCCGCCGGCTTCTGCAAAAGCGCTCACCTGGTTGGCGGCGTCCTGAACATAGACGCGGCCCTGATGAACGATGGGGGGTGAAACGATGCGTGCCGCCGCGCTGGACGCGGTGCCGGCCGACTGGGTCCAGACGGTGCGCAACTGTCCGGGCAGCGCCAAGTGCCCGGGTGCATTGCTAGCCGTGCCGCCCGGCGTCGCCCATTCCGAAGTCTGGTAGGCCGGCGGGATCACGATTGATCCGGTCGCCTGCTCCATATGGGACGTGACCTGATCCTCGCTTGTCAGCACGGCCACGCGCTTGCCAGGAAGCGGCGTCTTTGCGATGTTGAACGGGTTCAGATCGGCGAGTTTGGGCAGCGAGAAGCCGCCCGAATCCTCGTCATCGGCGGCCGAGGCGCAGCCCGCCAGCAGCGAAACGCAAACCATCCCGGTCAACAGGAGCAGCGGCGTCAGGCGAGTGGCGGCCATGTCGGTCCCTTCAATTCGTCTTGGTAGCGGGCGGCACGGCGGCGTCTGCCCCCGGAGCCTTCACGGTCTGCGCCAGGATAAGTTGCCGCATCACTTCGGCCATCTGCCCGATCCCGCCCCGGCTGTCTTTGTCGTTGAGGATCAGCGAGAACTGGTCCTCGGCTTCCGTCAGTTTGCCGGCCTTGTAGGCCGCCAGCCCCAACAGCTGGCGGGCCGACTGCCGCCATACGCCGTCGGGCTTGGCCAGATCGTTGAGCCGATTCTGCATCTCGGTAAAGTCCGCCGTGTCCAGTCTCAACTGCGCTGACTGAATGCGGGCAAATCCCCTAATGTTTGCGTCCGCCCCGCTATTGGCGATGGCCTCATAGCGGGTAAGCGCTGCCTCCCCTCTACCAGCATCGGCGTCAAGTGCGGCAAGACGGAGGCCGGCAAGGGCGGGGTATGCCCCCGCGCCAGCATCGGCGATCACCTGTAGCGCTTTTGCCGCATCATCCTTCTTACCGTCCCGCAACAGGCTGATGGCACTCTCGAATTTCGCTCCGGCGGTGGCGGCTTCCTGCGCCTGGCGCCACTGCCAGACCTTGTAGCCGGCCACCATTAGGATGATCGCGGCGGCTGCGGCCAAAATATAATTGCGATACTGGTTCCAGAGCTTCTCGACCTGCTCGCGGCGCAGCTCCTCGTCGACCTCGCGGACGATATCGGTATTGGACATGGCGGCTGGGCCTCTTTGCCTATGGCTAATGGGCCACGCCGAGGGTTCAGCGCAGCCTGATGGAATGTGCAGGTGATAGCGCGTGTGACAGTTGTGGGGAAGGGGACATGATGTTCAGGTTCGCGCAATCGTGTTGCAGGGGATCTAGGCAGCGACCACGCGCAAGGGCGCTAACTATCCGGCAACTTTACCGGTATCTGACTTAGCTCAGCCACGAATTCCGACGTCAGCGCTAAGGCCGGCGATGAACTTCACGTCCCCGCCGGCTCGTCGGTGCCTCGCTCAGGCGCCGGAGTAGCAGCAGGCCCATCGCTAGCCGCGGGTTCATCTCCGCCAAACGGGGCATCCGGGGCGCCGAATTCGCGTTGGGCGCCGTCATGCCTGGGGCGACGGCGACGGGTGCGCGGTGCGCGTGCCTCCGGAGTGGTTGCGTCGTCGGTGCGCGCCTCAACGGCCTCAACAGGCGGAGGCGGCGCATCGAATGTACTCGGCTGTTCGCCGTGACCATTGATGGGGCGCTGCTCAATTGGGCGAGGTTCAAGCGCGCGCTGGTCGTTGGCGCGGGGATCGGCGGCTGCTTCTGCGGTCCGATAATCATTGCCGCGGTTGTCTTGGTTGCGATTTTCCTGGTTGCGACCCTCCAAGCCGCGCCCGTCCTGGTTTCGCCCATCCTGACTTCGATTGTCGCGATTGCGGTTGTCGTAACCGCGCGGCTGGTAGCTGCGGTCGCCGCCTTGGCCACGCGGCTCGAAGTGCTTTGGCTCGCGGGGTTGCCGGTTATCGAAATTGCGCGGCTCGTACGGGCGGCTATCGCGCTGGCGATTTTGGCCTTGGTCGCGGTCCCGGAAACGCTGTTGGTCACGCTGGCCCTGGTAGCCCTGCGATCGCGGCTGCTCCTGGTTTTGCGGTTCGAAGGACGCTGGTTGCTCCATCGATCCACTAGGGCCGTTGCCGGTATCGCCGGGCTGGTCGCCGTCACCGTCGTCGCCGTCATCGTCGTCGTAGGATTCGCCCGGCAGCAAATCGCCGTCGTGGCGCGCTACGCGCTGGCCATTACCGTTCATCGCGTCGCCCGGCGAGGCCTGCTGTGCCGCCATGATGATGCGATTGTAGTGTTCGGCGTGCTGCAGATAATTCTCGCCAAGCACCAGATCGCCTGAGCCTATCGCGTCGCGAGCGAGGGTCATGTATTTTTCCGCGATGTGTTGCGCGGTGCCGCGGATTTTGACGTCCGGCCCGGACGATTCAAAGCTGCGCGATAAGGGGTTGGCACCCTTGCGTCCGCCACGGCCACGGCCACGGCGGTTCTGCTGCTGCTGCTGTCCCTGCCTCATAAGGCTCCCGTTCGTAACTTGAAACAAAAATATGTGTTGTCAATCGGGTATCGATCAAAGGCTGGGATAAAGCCATGATGAGGCTCGCCACGCCAGCCCATCTTGAGGGCCACGCTTCCGATGCAGTTCTCCTCCAGGAGCGAACATTGCTCCTTCTTGCAGATCCGCACTGACAGACACGACCCTTGGTTTATCCAGCTCTCGATCAAAATTGGCTGCCGAGCGGGCGGCATATTCATTTGCCGCCGGTCATGGGTCTTCGGCGTACCAGCCGCATCCCAACTTCGTTCCGCTCACACAACCCACAGTCATCGAGAGGTTTGGACGTCTGAATGCCGAGGAGCCTGACGGTAACTGCCCGTACTGCTCTGGTCGCCTGCCGTCCTGGCAAACGCTTACTCGACATCACGTTGATCCGATGGCGATACCGTAGACCGATTGGCCAAAGAAATCCAACTTATTTTTTTGTAACATGAACCAGCGTGGATGACATCACGTGGAAATTCCGACCACACGCTCGATGTCCGCAAGATCGCGCCAACGGTGTGTGGTGATTCCCGGGGTAGCGGAACAGGCCGCCGTCATGAGCTGTTGCACGTCATCTGCCTGGCCTGCGCCCACTTCTAACAACAACGCGCCAGGGTTGGCCAATTTGATCGATGTCGACAGAATGTCCCGGTAGGCGGCCAACCCATCCTCGCCACCATCAAGCGCCAGCACCGGATCGTAGCGGACCACATCCGGTGCCAGTCCGGTCAACGCGCCGCTGCGGATATATGGCGGGTTCGAAACAATGATATCGAACGGCCCGGTCAGGTCCTGGCCCCACCTGCCGGTGACAAACTCCGCCCGGGTCGTCAGACCGAGGGTCGCGGTATTGCTGCGTGCGACTGCGATTGCATCCGCACTGATATCGACGCCAACGCCGGTTGCGTGTGGGAGTTCGGCCAGCAGCGTGAGTAGCAGGCAGCCTGTCCCCGTCCCCAGATCGAGCAGCCGCAACGGCTCGGCGCCCCGCGCCAACCGAATCGGCTTAGCCAGCTCAAGGGCAGCTGCGACCAGCGTTTCGCTATCTGCCCGCGGATCAAGCGTCGCGGGCGTGACAATGAATGGACGCCCCCAGAAATAACGCATGCCGATGATGCGGCTGACCGGCTCATTGGCGAGGCGGCGCCGCGCGGCGGCAAGCAGGGATCCTGCGTTCGTACCAAGCGGCCGATGCGGATCGCGCAACAGCTCCAGCCGATCGATACCAAGCACATGGCAGACTAGCAACCGGCTGTCGATCACGGGCGAATCCAGCCTCGCGTCCCGGAACGCTCGCGACAGTTCAGCCCAAGCCTTGGTTGCCGTCGTGGCGGGATCGAGGGATGGCTCCATCACGCTCAGGTACCCTCGTTCATTTCGGCTAGCAGCTGGGCCTGATGATCCGCTATCAAGGCATCAACCAACTCGTCCAGCCCATTGCCTTCCATGAGTCTGGCCAGGCTGTAGAGCGTGACGTTGATGCGGTGATCGGTGCAACGTCCTTGCGGAAAGTTGTAGGTGCGGATGCGCTGCGAACGGTCTCCGGTGCCGATCTGGCTCTTACGCGCGGCAGAGCGCTCGTTGTCGATCTTTTGGCGCTCCAGATCATACAGACGCGTACGTAGCACCTGGAAAACCCGGGCGCGGTTCTGATGCTGCGATTTTTCGTTCGACGTGATGATGATGCCAGTTGGAATATGCAGTAGGCGGACGGCCGAGTCCGTGGTGTTGACGTGCTGACCACCGGCCCCAGAGGATCGCATGGTGTCCAGCCGCACGTCTTCCATGCGGATTTCGATGTCGACTTCCTGGGCTTCCGGAAGGACGGCCACGGTGGCGGCGGAGGTATGGATTCGCCCCGCCCCTTCGGTCGCCGGCACACGTTGTACGCGGTGCACGCCGCTTTCGTACTTCATGCGTTCGAACACACCTTTGCCTGAGATGTTGGCGATGATTTCCTTGTAGCCGCCCATCTCGGATTCGCTGGCGCTGATCACTTCGGTCTTCCAGCCGTGCAGGTCGGCATAGCGTGAATACATGCGGAACAGATCGCCCGCGAACAGCGCCGCCTCGTCGCCGCCGGTACCGGCGCGCACTTCGAGAATAGCGTTGCGGTCGTCGGCCTCGTCTTTGGGCAGCAGCATGATGGTGAGTTCGTGCAGCTGCTTGTCGATGCGCGGCTCGATGGCGATCAGTTCCGGTTCGGCCATCGCCTTCATGTCTGCATCGTCGCCGGCGATCAGGGCTTTAAGGTCGGCACGCTCGCTCTGCGAGGACCGCAGCGCCTGGATGGCCCCGACGATGGGGTTGAGGTCGGAGAACTCCTTCGACAACTTGGCGAACGTCTGCTGATCGAGCCCCCCCTTGGAGAGGTCGGTCTGCAAAGACTCCCAGCGCTGCACCAGCCGGTCAAGTTTTTCTTTGGGTATGGAGGTCATAGTGTTTTTGGCCGAATGTCATTGCACGGACGTGGGCGTGAAATCCTGCCCGAGATCAACATTGTTTTCAGCCGCGAAACGCTGCAATTCCGCGCGTAAACTGCGGTTTTCCGATTTGAGCATGGTTGTCATCTCGGCGCGCAGTTTCGCGGCGTCGAGCGTCAGGATCATGGCCTTTACCGGCCCCAAGCCAGCCGCCGCCATGGAAATGGAGCGGAAGCCGACCCCGATCAAGGCCATCGCCTCAAGCGGCTTGCCAGCGAGTTCGCCGCACAAGGTCAACGGGCGCTGGTGCCGCTCGGCTGCAGTAACGATCTGGGCCAGTGCGCCCAGCACCGGCGGCGACAGCGGATCGTAACGTTTGGCCAGGCGCGGATTGTTGCGGTCGGCGGCATAGAGGAACTGGATCAGGTCGTTGCTACCCACGCTGGCGAAATCGGCCTTCTTGAAGATTGAGTCCAGCTGCATCAGCATCGCCGGCACTTCGATCATGGCGCCCAGGTGGATCTTTCCAGCTTCCGGCCATCCGAAGCGGCGCGCCATCGCGAGTTCATCTTCCAGCACGGCGCGTCCCTGATCATACTCCGCTGTTTCCGAAATCATCGGCAGCATCAGATGCAGATCGCGTCCCTCGGCGGCCTTCAGCAGCGCACGCAGCTGCGCCCGGAACAGGCCGGAGCGGTCCAGCGTCATGCGCACAGCGCGCCAGCCCATGGCCGGGTTCTCTTCCTTGTCGTGGCGCAGATACGGCAGCATCTTATCGCCGCCGATATCGAGCGAGCGGAACACCACCGGCTTACCCTCGGCCGCCGCCAGGATTTTCCGATACATCGCCGTTTGCCGGTCCTTCATCGGCAGGCCGGACGAAATCATGAATTCGAGTTCTGTACGGAACAGTCCGATGCCGTCGGCGCCGCAGGCATGAAGTTGCGCCATATCGACAAGAAGCCCGGCGTTCATGTTCAAACTGATGCGCACGTTGTCGCGCGTGATCGGCGGCACATCGCGTAGGCCCGCAAAGCGCTGTTGCCGCTTGGCCTTGAAGCGAACCCGGTCGGAATAGGCGTTGATCAGATCCTGCGAGGGCCTGAGATGTAGTTCGCCCGTATCGGCGTCAAGAATGGCCGCATCGCCAGCATCGGCGAGATCGATGACGTTCGCGGCCTGCCCCAGCGCGGGAATACCAAGGGCTTTGGCGACGATGGCGACGTGGCTGGCCGCGCCGCCCTCCTCGATCACTAAGCCACGCAATTTATTGCGGTCGTAGTCGAGCAACTCCGCCGGCCCCATATTGCGGGCGACTAGGATGGCATCGTCCGGCAGCGCTTCAGTTGCGGCGGTGCCCGTCTTTCCCGCCAGGATGCGCAGCAGCCGGTCCGAAAGATCGTCGAGGTCGCGAAAACGCTCTTTCCAATAGGTGTCCTGGCGCTTCAGCATGCGGGCGCGCATATCGTTGCGCACGCGCTCCACGGCGGCTTCGGCCGTCAACCCGCCTTCCAGCGCCTCCTCGATGCGGCCGACCCAACCGTTGTCGTGCGCGAACATCCGATAGGTTTCCAACACGTCGCGGTGCTCGCCTGGCTCGGCCACGTCGCGCCGGTCGAGCATAGCGTCGATGGTCGCGCGCAAGGTCTCGATGGCGACCGACAGCCGGCGGCCTTCCGCTACTGGATCGTCCGTAAGCAGCTGGCGAACTGTGATGCGCGGCTGGTGCAGCACGATGTGGCCCATGGCGATGCCGTCCGACAGGGGCTCGCCCTTAACAAGCGCCACGCGTCCGCGCCCGACCGCGCCCGCCGCCAGCATGGCGCCAGCGACATCGCCCGAGGCCAGATGTTCCGCCAACACCATCGCTGTGGTTTGCAGTCCCTCTTCCTCGTCCTCGGAATAGTGCCGTTGCGTGCGGTTCTGCACCACCAGCACGCCGAGCACAGCGCCGGCGCGAATGACCGGCACCCCCAGAAAGGAGTGATAGATTTCCTCCCCTGTCTCGGGCCGATAGGAGAATGAGGGATGCGACTGCGCCTCCGAGAGATTGACGGCCTCGGCCGTGTCGGCGATCAGGCCAACAAGCCCCTCGCCCTTCTTCATGTGCGTGCGATGCACCGCGTCCGGATTAAGACCCTCGTTGGCAAAAAGCTCCAGCGATCCATCCTGACGCCGGACATAGATTGAGCAGACCTCGGCAACCATCAGGTTGGCGATCTGGCGCACGATCTTGTCGAGACGCTCCTGTCCCGTACCCCGCTCCGCCATGATCTGGCGGAGACGGCGGATCAGTATCAAGGGTCCGGCGTCGGGGGACATGGGAATTCTAGGGAACAGGGAAGAGGGAACAGCGAACAGTAAAAAAGGGTGCTCCCTTCCCTGTTCCCTGTTCCCTGTTCCCTGTCCCCTACCTTTCAAGCATCCAATCCATACAGCGTATGCAGCGTACGCACTGCTAGCTCGGTATAATCCGCGTTCAGCAATACACTGATCTTTATTTCGGAGGTTGAGATCGCCTCTATGTTGATCCCTTTGCCCGACAGCGCCTTGAACATCGAGGATGCAACGCCCGCATGGCTGCGCATGCCGATGCCGATGACCGACACCTTCACTACGTCGGTCGCCGCTTTCAACTCGCGATACCCGATTTTGGCCTTATGACCCTTGATGACCTCCTGCGCGCGGGCGAGTTCAGCTGCTGGCACGGTAAACGTCATGGCGGTGGATTTTCCGTCCTCCGAGACGTTCTGCACGATCATGTCGACGTTGATATTACTCTCGGCCAGCGGGCCAAAAATTGCGGCGGCCACACCCGGCTTATCCTCGATGCCAAACAGCGTCACCTTGGCTTCGTCCTTGGCATAGGCAATGCCGCTGACAACGTGCTTTTCCACAATCTCATCCTCATCGCACACAAATGTACCAACCTTGGACGCGTCGCCGAGCTTGAACGGCGCAAGTTTGTCCGGTGCCTCAAAGCTGGAGCGCACGCGCAGTCGCACGCCCTGCACCATGGCGAGTTCCACCGAGCGGATCTGCAGAACCTTGGCACCCAGCGAAGCCATTTCAAGCATCTCCTCATAGGAGATTCTTTCCATCCGCCGCGCTTTTGGCACCATACGCGGATCCGTGGTGTAAACACCGTCGACGTCCGTATAGATGTCGCAAAGGTCCGCCTTGAGCGCTGCCGCGATAGCCACGGCGCTGGTGTCCGAGCCGCCGCGTCCGAGGGTCGCGATACGCGTATCGTCGGGCTCAACACCCTGAAACCCGGCGACCACGGCGACCACGCCCTTGTTCATGCTGGCGAGCAAGTTTTCGCCCGGGATGTCGATCATGCGCGCAGAACCATGCGCCGAATTGGTGCGGATCGGGATCTGCCAGCCCTGCCAGGAACGCGCCTTGACGCCAATTTTTTGCAGCGCAATCGCCAGCAGTCCGGACGTCACCTGCTCGCCCGAGGCGACCACCGCATCGTACTCGCGCGGATCGTAAAATTCGTTGGCGTCCTTGACCCAAGCCACCAGCTGGTTAGTGACCCCCGACATCGCCGATACCACCACGGCGACACGATGCCCGGCGTCCATTTCGCGCTTGACGTGCAGCGCCACATTGCGGATGCGCTCGACCGTGGCGACCGACGTGCCGCCAAATTTCATAACGATAATGCTCATATCAACCGCTGCAATCCCAAGCCAGTAGGGTGCGTTTCAGGATGCGTGAATAGTCCGCAGGGCAGTCTGCCCAACGGTGCAAGGCATCCGATTAGACTGGCATGCCGGGTGAGGCAAGCGCCTTCATCGCGCCTCCGATATCGGCGCATTTTCTTGACTTTTTCCGCAGCGCACCATATCAGCCGCCGCGGGCCACCCCTCCCCAACGAGGGGCTCACCATCTGAAAGGGTGGACAGCAATGACCACGCTCGCAAAGCCTGCGATTAAGCCGGCTAACCCAAATTTTTCATCCGGACCATGCGCCAAACGGCCAGGCTGGACCGCGCAAGCCCTCGAAAAAGCGCTGACCGGCCGCTCGCACCGCTCAAAAGAGGGTAAGGCGCGGCTGAAGCTTGCGATTGACAACACCCGAACCATCCTTGGCATCCCGGCCGGCTATCGCATCGGCATCATGCCGGCGTCAGACACGGGCGCCTTCGAGGCCGCAATGTGGTCGATGCTCGGCGCACGCGGGATCGACGTACTGTCGTGGGAGAGCTTTGGCTCCGGCTGGGCCGCTGATGTCCTGAAGGAACTCAAGCTCAAGGACGTCCACGAATACAAAGCGGTTTATGGCGAACTGCCGGACTTTTCCAGGGTTGATTTCGACCGAGACGTGATATTCACCTGGAATGGCACCACCTCGGGGGTGCGCGTTCCTGACGGTACGTGGATTGCCGCTGACCGCCAGGGCCTGACCTTCGTCGATGCGACGTCGGCTGCCTTCGCGCAGAAGATCGACTGGGACAAATGCGATGTCACCACCTTCTCTTGGCAAAAGGCGGTGGGTGGCGAAGGCCAGCACGGCATCATCATTCTAAGCCCCCGCGCTGCGGCTCGGCTGGCGACTTACACGCCGGCGTGGCCGCTGCCGAAGATTTTCCGCATGGCCAAGGGCGGTAAGCTGATCGAAGGCATCTTCGAGGGTGAGACCATCAACACGCCGTCTATGTTGTGCGTCGAAGACTACCTCGACGCCCTCAATTGGTCGGTCAAGTCAGGTGGCTTGGAGGGGCTGATCGCGCGCGCAGATCGCAACGCTGCCGCGCTCCGGGCTTGGATGGCCAAGTCTGAGTGGGCCGTTGACCTCGCGACAAAGCCGGCGACCGCGTCCAACACCTCCGTATGCCTCCGCTTCAAGGACCTTGCCGTTCGCGCGCTTCCCGAAGAAGCGCAAGCAGCCTTGGCCAAAAAGATCAGCGGCCTGCTTGAGGCCGAGCGCGTCGCGTTCGATGCCAACCATTATCGCGATGCCCCTCCGGGCCTGCGCATCTGGTGCGGCTCGACGGTGGAAACGTCCGATGTGACGGCACTGACACCCTGGCTCGACTGGGCCTACGCGACCGCGCGCACCTGATTTTTCCCAGTCCCTAGTCCCCAATCCCCTCTTTTGGAGGTTTTTTGATGCCCGCTCCCCGCGTCCTGATCGCCGATGAACTTTCCCCGCAGGCCGTCGCCGTCTTCAAGGAACGCGGCGTCGAGGCCGATGTAAAGCCCGGCCTATCCAAGGAAGAGTTGCTCGCCATCATCCCGAACTATGAGGGCCTGGCCGTCCGCTCGGCCACCAAGGCGACCGATAAGGTGATCGCCGCGGCCACCAAGCTAAAGGTGATCGGCCGAGCCGGCATCGGCGTCGACAATATCGATATCAAGGCGGCGACGGCCAAGGGTGTCATCGTCATGAACACGCCGTTTGGCAATTCGATCACGACCGCCGAGCACGCCATTACGTTGATGCTTGCGCTGGCACGACAGATCCCAGTCGCCGACCGTTCGACCCATGCCGGCAAGTGGGAGAAGAACCGCTTTCTCGGCACCGAAATCACCGGCAAGGTGCTGGGCGTCATCGGTTGCGGCAATATCGGTTCGATCGTCGCCGACCGCGGCGTCGGCCTGAAAATGCGCGTCATCGCCTTCGATCCGTTCCTGACCGAGGAGCGCGCCCAAAAACTTGGCGTCAAGAAAGTCGAGTTGGACGAGCTCTTCCGCAACGCCGATGTCATTACGTTGCATACGCCGCTCATCGACAAGACCCGCAACATCGTCGACGCTGCTGCCATCGGCAAGATGAAGCAGGGTGTGCGCATCATCAACTGCGCGCGCGGCGGACTGGTGGACGAGGCCGCCCTCAAGGCTGGCCTCGACTCCGGCAAAATTGCCGGCGCAGCGCTGGACGTCTTCGTCGAGGAGCCGGCCAAGTCCCATCCGTTATTTGGCTACGAGAACGTGGTTTGTACCCCGCATTTGGGCGCCTCGACTGTGGAGGCGCAGGAGAACGTCGCGGTGCAGGTTGCCGAACAGATGTCGGACTATCTCACCTCCGGCGCCATCACCAACGCGCTCAACTTCCCGTCCATCTCGGCCGAGGAAGCACCGCGCATCAAACCTTATGTGCGCCTGGCCGAACAGCTCGGGTCCTTCTGTGGCCAGATCACGCAAGCCGGCATCAAGGAGATATCGATCGAATATACCGGCGAAGTCGCCAGCATGAACACGAAGGCTTTGACGTCGGCGGCCTTGTCGGGCGTGCTCGCGCATGTGCTGGAGGGCGCCAACATGGTATCGGCCCCTGTCATGGCTAAAGAGCGCGGCATCACGATTAGCGAGAAGACGCGCGCGCAGGGCGGGGCGTTCGGCTCCTATATGCGCGTGCGGGTGTTCACCGATAAGGGCGAACACACCGTTGCGGGCACGGTGTTCTCCGATGACCGGCCGCGCGTTATTCAGATCGATAGCATCAATCTCGAAGCGGAGTTGGGTCCGCGCATGCTGCTGACGCAAAACTCGGATGAGCCGGGCTACATTGGCGCCCTGGGCACCATCATGGGCGCGGCGAAGATCAACATCGCGAGCTTTTTCCTCGGCCGCAACCGTCCGGGCGGCGAGGCCATTGCCCTATGGGAGCTGGATCAACCGGTGTCGGACGCAGTGCTGGCCCAAATCAAGGCGCTGCCGCATGTCGTGGGCGTGACTCGGTTGGCGTTTTAGCCTCCTGGGGGCCAAACGCGGCTTGGTCGATTCATGACTTGTGGATTGCATCAGCACGCAGGCGGCGACACTCGGTGTCAGGCCTTTGATACCTGACACCGGGTCAGCCGATGGAGGTCCCGGACCCGATTGCCTTGACGCGCCCCACGCCGTTTTTGCTTGACGCATTGGAGGGCCTGTCAAAATGTTATCCCTGCACCCCATCCCTCCCGCGAGCCAGCCATGCGCCAGACTGCCTTTACGACGCCCGAGGGCACAGCCGTTGACCTCGTTACCATTGGCGCCGGCCGCTATCAGGCAAAAATCCTGACGCTGGGAGCCTCGATCATCGACCTCACCGTACCGGTAAGCGGCGAGACCCGGTCGGTGGTGCTCGGCCTCGCCAACCTCGCGGACTACCCAGAATTGGGCCGGCACATGGGCGCCGTCGCAGGGCGGTGCGCAAACCGCATCGCTGGTGGAAAATTTCGGCTGGACGGCATGAGCTATCAGCTGCCACTCAACGAGCAGGGTGTGACGCATCTGCACGGTGGCGTGATGGGTTTCGGCGTTCGCGCCTGGACGATCGACGCCATTTCCCATGACAGCGTCCGCCTATCCATCGAGTCTGCCGATGGCGACGAGGGGTATCCGGGGGCGGTGCGCGCCAGCTGCACCTACACGCTCTTGCCGGCCGGCCGCCTCACCATCGAACTCGGCGCTACCACTGACGCACCGACGCTGGTGAACCTCGCCACGCACAGTTATTTCAACCTTGATGGCAGCGAGACGATTCTCGACCACACCCTGACCATCGCCGCCGATCGCTACACGCCGGTCGATGCGCGGCTGATCCCAACCGGCGAAATCCTGCCCGTCGAAGGAACCGGCTTTGACTTCCGCAAGGCGGCTCGTATCGGAGCTAACCGAGCCCAGACTCCGGACGGCTTCGACCACAACCTTGCTGTGTCCATGGCTCCGGCGCCCGATCCCCGCTTTGCGGCGCGACTGGCATCTACAAAAGGCGATCTCGCCATGGAAATCTGGTCGACGGAACCAGGTGTGCAGTTCTACGACGGCGCCTATCTTCCCGATACCGTCGCCCTGCGTGGCCGGCGCGGCAACAAGCACGCCGGCTGCTGCCTGGAACCGCAGCGTTTTCCTGACGGCGTCAATCACCCCAACTTCCCGACCACGGTGCTGCGGCCTGGGGAGCGTTATCGTCAGGTGACGGAGTACCGGTTCGCGATTTGACGCAAATGTGCAAGCATCGGAAGTCCGCTCCATGACTGCCACCCCACTCGCCGACGAACGCATCCGCCGCCTTCCTCTCATCGGGCGGTTGATGCATCGTCCCGAGTTGGGTGCGGTCGCAGGCACACTCCTGGTGTTTGTGTTCTTTGCCATAGCAGCCGGTAACAGCGGCCTGTTCAGCGCCAAAGGCATTGTCAACTTCCTGGAAGTCTCGGCGCAGTTGGGCATCCTCGCCTCGGCCGTCGCGCTATTGATGATCGCGGGAGAGTTCGATCTCTCGATCGGGTCGATGATCGCGTTCGCCGGCATCTGCATCGCGATCCCGGCAACGCAATGGGGCTGGCCGCTCTGGCTATGCATTCTGTTCGCCTTCGCCGTCGCGGTCGGCGTCGGTTATCTCAACGGGCTGATCGTTGTCCGCACTGGGCTGCCCTCCTTCATCGTTACGCTCGGCTCGCTCTTCATGCTGCGCGGCCTGACACTTGGCGCCACTCGCGTCATCACCGGCCGCACGCAGGTTTCGGGCGTGCGCGAGCATCTGAACGATTATCTCACGCCGCTGTTCGCGGGCCAGTTCGGGGGCACACCCCTCAAGTGGTTGGCGGACATTGGCGTCATCGGACTGCGCCCGGACGGCGTGCCGAACATCACCGGCATTCCGGTATCGATCCTGTGGTGGCTGGGTATGACGGCCCTGTTTACCTGGGTGCTGCTGCGCACCAAATACGGCAACTGGATCTTCGCCAGCGGCGGCGAGCCCAACGCCGCGCGCAATGTCGGTGTCCCGGTCGCGCGCACCAAGATCGCGCTATTCGTACTGACGGCTGTCGCCGCGACCATATTTGCCGCCATTCAGGTGCTCACCACCGGTTCGGCCGACACCCTGCGTGGCTCGCAGAAGGAGTTCGAAGCCATCATCGCCGTGGTCATCGGCGGCACGTTGCTCACTGGCGGCTACGGATCGGCCGTGGGCGCCCTGTTCGGCTCGCTGATCTTCGGCCTGGTGCAGATGGGGATTTTCTATACCGGCATCGATACCGACTGGTTCAAGCTGTTCCTCGGCGCCATGCTGGTGCTCGCCGTCTTGTTCAACAGCTACGTACGCCAACGCGCCACGATGAGCCGGTGACCCCATGCCACTGATCGAAGTCCGCAGCGTGACAAAATTCTTCGGCAGTGTCATTGCGCTCAGCAACGTCTCCTTCGCGGTCGAGCGCGGCGAGGTCCATTGCCTGCTCGGCGATAACGGCGCAGGCAAATCCACCCTGATCAAGACGCTCGCGGGCGTGCACACGCCTTCCAGCGGCGAGATCTTGATCGACAGCACGCCGGTCACGTTGACATCGCCGAAAGATGCACTGGATCGGGGTGTCGCCACAGTCTATCAGGACCTGGCGCTGGTTCCGCTGATGAGCGTGTCGCGCAATTTCTTCCTTGGCCGCGAGCCCGAAACCGGCTGGGGACCCACGCGCCGCTTTGACATCGAGACCGCCAATCGAACCGCGGTGGCGGAACTTGCCGGCATGGGTATTATGATCCGCGATCCCGACCAACCGGTGGGGACCCTCTCTGGCGGCGAGCGTCAATGCCTGGCCATCGCGCGTGCCATCCACTTCGGCGCCAAGGTGCTGATCCTTGACGAGCCTACCTCGGCGCTCGGCGTGCACCAGGCGTCAGTGGTGCTCAAGTTGATCGTAGGTGCCAAAGCGCGCGGGATCGGCGTCGTTTTCATCTCCCACAACGTGCACCATGCCTACACGGTAGGGGATCGCTTCACGCTGTTGAAGCGCGGCAAAAGCCTTGGCACCCATGACCGGGCGGGCATCAGCCGCGACGAGCTGTTGAGCCTGATGGCAGGGGGACGGGAGCTGATCGACCTTGAGCGAGAGATCGCGGCGCTGAGAGGAGGGCAAACTGCGGTCCGCTAAGCCGCGATGTCGAAGGCGGCGCGCACCAGCCGCTGTGTGTACGGATCTTTGGGGTGGGTCAGCACGTCGGCGACGGCGCCTTGCTCGATGATTTTTCCGTTCTGCATGACCATGACGCGGTGGCAGAGGGCGCGCACGACTTTCAGGTCGTGCGAGATGAACAGGTAGCTGAGGCCGCGTTCGTTCTGCAATTTTCTCAGGAGGTCGATGATCTGGGCTTGTACGGAGAGATCGAGGGCTGACGTAGGTTCATCAAGAAGGATGAATTCCGGCTCCAGCGCGATGGCGCGGGCGATGGCGATGCGCTGGCGCTGGCCGCCGGAGAATTCGTGCGGGAAGCGGGTGAGGATGGTGTCGGGCAGGCCCGCATCCCTCAGCGCCTGGCGCACGCGGTCAACACGCTCCTGGCTGTTCGCGCCGATCGAATTGACGATCAGTCCTTCTTCGATGATCTGGCGGATCGACATGCGCGGATTGAGCGAGGCGAAGGGGTCCTGGAACACGATCTGCATGCGCGAGCGGAGCGGGCGCATCGCGCGGCGGTCCCTGCTGTGGATAGGATCGCCGTTGAAGTAGACTTCTCCGGTTGCATTCGTCAGCAGGCGGATCAACGCCTGGCCAAAAGTGGTTTTGCCGGACCCGGACTCGCCGACCAGCCCGAGCGTTTCGCGCTTCTGCAGTTTCAGGTCGAGGCTGTCGACGGCGATCAGCTCTTTGATGTCGGGACGGAAGAAGCCGCCGGAGTTTAGCGTATAGGACACCCGCACCTTGCGGCCTTCGAGGATGACGGGGCTGGCCTCGGCGAAGGGGTTGGCGATGCCCTTGGGTTCGGACGCCAGCAGATGCTGCGTATAGGGATGACGCGGCTTGGTGAACAGCGCCTCGGTGACGTTGTGCTCCTTCACCTCGCCCATCTGCATCACATAAACATATTCGGCGAAACGCCGGACGATGGTGAGATCGTGCGTGATCAGGATCACGGCCATGCCGTAGCGGGCCTTCAACTCCTTGATCAGGTTCAGGATCTGCGCCTGGATGGTGACGTCGAGCGCGGTGGTCGGCTCGTCCGCAATCAGCACGTCGGGACGGTTGGCGAGCGCCATTGCGATCATGACGCGCTGGCGCTGGCCGCCAGAGAGTTGATGCGGGTACTGATTTACGCGCGCGGCCGGGTCGGGGATTTTTACTTCTTCCAACAGCTCGAGCACGCGTTTCGCCGCTTCAGCGCGCGAAAGTTTGTTGTGCAGGTGCAGGATTTCGGCGATCTGCGCCCCGATGGTGTAGACCGGGTTCAGCGAACTCATCGGCTCCTGAAAAATCATCGAGATCTTATTGCCGCGCAGTTCGCGCATCTGGGCCGGCGAGTACTTGGTGATGTCGTCGCCGTCGAGCTTTATCGTGGTGTTTGGTGAGACAGTCGCGCGTTTGGTCAGGAGCCCCATGATGGTGCGGGCGGTGACGCTTTTGCCCGAGCCAGATTCGCCGACCAGCGCGATGGTCTCGCCCTTGTGCAGCTGGAAAGAGACGTTCTTTACCGCCTCGACAATGCCGCCCTCGACCTTGAATTTCACTTCGATGTTGCGCGCATCGATGGTGAGTTGGCGGCCGTGCGCGCCAAGATCGTAACGCTCGGTGGGGGCGAATGGGTTTGCGGTTTCAGCCATCGTCAGCAAACGCCTCAATAGGGATCGACGGCGTCGCGCAGTCCATCACCCAGAGCGTTGAAGGCGAACACGGTGATGAGCACGAAAACGACGGGCGAGAGAATCCAGGGATAGGAGCCGATGACCGAGAAGGTTCCGGTGTCCTGCAGCATTAAGCCCCAGGAAATGAGCGGCGGTTTTACCGCGAAGCCTAGGAAGCCGAGGAAGGATTCGATCAGCACGATGGCCGGGATCTGCAGCGTGATGGCGACAATGATGTGGCTGAGCACATTGGGCAAGATGTGGCGGAAGATGATGCGCCCGTCGCTCGCGCCCACGGCTTGGGCGGCCCGCACATATTCGATGCGGCTCAGCGATAGGGTCTTACTGCGCACCTCGCGCGACAGTTGCGCCCAGCCGAGCGCCGCCAGCACCGCGATGACGAATGCCAAAAACACGCTCGAGGGCGCCGTGATCGGGATCAGCGACGTGAGGGCCAGGTACAGCGGCAGCTGAGGGAAGGCGAGGATAAGTTCAACAAAGCGCTGCACCCAGGTGTCCACGCCGCCGCCGAGATAACCCGAAGTGATGCCGACGCTGGTGCCGATGACGGTGGTGATCGACACCACAATGAGCGCGATCATGAGCGAAATGCGCGATCCGATGATGCCGCGCGAAAGGATATCGCGGCCGAGTTTGTCCGTGCCCAGAAGATGATAGGGATTGCCGTTGGTGGCGCCGAAGAAATGCCGGTTGGCCGGGATAAGGCCGAGGACGTTGTAGTCGGCGCCCGCAACGAAGAAGCCGAGCGGAGTTGGGTTGGTCTTGTCGGGGCCGGTGAGCGGCTGGAAGGTGATTGGGTCCGTCTCGCCGGTCTCGACGATGGGATAGACATAGGGGAAGAGACTGAACGACTCGTCGGGCGCGCGAAAACTGATGGTGTCGGGCGGCGCGAAGGCGAGGTCGGACTGTTTGGGATCCATCGGGGCGAAGAAGTCGCCGAAGATCGAAATAGCAATCAGCGACAGCACCAGGATCAGCCCGATCATGCCGACCACCGAGCGGCGGAAGCGGCGCCAGACGAGGGTGAAATAGCCCTCGTTGCCCTGGGCGAAGCGCGGGTTGATGGTGAGAGCGGCTGGCGTGGCGGCTGATGGCAGCGCCGGCGTATCGGTCATGATTTTGCTCCGCCGATGCGGATGCGCGGATCGAGCGCGACCAGCAGAAGATCGGAAATGATGTTGCCGACGATCAGCGTTGCGGCCAGCACCATCATGAAGGTCGCCGTCACCCAGGTGTCGCCGATCGAGAGCGAGCCGACGATGCCGGGGCCGACGGTCGGCAGCCCGAACACGATGGCGGTCTCGATTTCGCCGGTGACCATATAGGGCAGCACAACGCCCTGATAGGCGATCAGCGGATGGATGGCGTTGGGCACGGCGTGGCGCATGATGACGGCGCGCTCGCTAAGGCCTTTGGCGCGGGCGGTTTCAACGTACTGCGCGTTCAGCACGTCGAGCAGGTTGGCGCGCATGACGCGCATATTATAGGCGAGGCCGCCGAAGGTGGCGATGAAGATGACCGGCCAGATGTGGGCCATCATATCGAGGAACTTGGCGACGGACCAGGGTTGTCCCCCGTATTCCAGCGAGAAGAAACTGCCAAAGCTCTGCGAGTTAAATTTGAACGCCAGCAGGTAGAGAATGATGATCGCGAAAAGAAAGCGCGGGATGGTGGTGCCAAGGAACGACAAGAACGACAGCGCCGTATCAGCCCAACTGTATTGCCGGGTCGCGGCGATGATGCCGAGGGTGATGCCGAAAAGGCTCGCCAGGATGTGGCAGGTCAGCGCCAGCGCGATGGTGCGCGGCAGGCGTTCGCCCACCACTTCGCTCACGGGGCGGTTGTAGAACAGCGAATCCCCGAAATCGAAGCGGGTGAAGATGCCGTACATCCAATGGAAGTATTGCACCGGCAGCGGATCGAGCAGTCCATGCGCCGCGCGGTAGAAGTGGGCCTGAGCCTCGGCGTCCTGCTCTGAGACGCTGCCCTGGCTCATCAGTTGCGCTTTGAGGTAGTCGCCGTAATCGCCCGGCGGCGCCTTGATGATCGCAAAGGTGACGATGGAAAGGATCAATAGGACGGGGATGGCCGAGAGGATCCGGGTGATCAGGAAACGTATCATCCGTCGTTAGGCTCCCGTCGCGAGTTCTTTGCTCCGCCCCCAAAGGTGCGAGCCCTCTCTCCCTGTGTTTACGGGGAGAGGGCCGGGGTGAGGGGCAGGAGATGGCTCCGTCCTTGTGGCGACAGGGACGGAGCCCGCTGCTGCCCCTCACCGACCGCGTAGCTCTTGGCTCCCCAAGGTCGCCTGCGAGACGCGGTCTCCTCTCCCCGTAAGGACGGGGAGAGGGAAGTTCCTGTCTACTTAGATACCGGCCCGTTGCCAACGCCGGGAGCACCCGGCAGGGTTTTTGGCGCCTGCTCATAAGACGCCTGCTGACTCTTGGGCACGAACACGCGCTCACGGATGATGTTGTCCTCGGCCCAGTTGAACATGAAGATCGGGGCGCCGGCCGGAATGTTGGCGAAGCGCTTGTTGATGATCAATGCCCCTGGATACTGCGTTAAGCCGATGGCGTTGACGTTCTCAGTGAAGGTCTTCTGATACGTCTTCATCAGCTCGATGCGGTGGGCCGGATCCTGATCAGCAATGAACTTGTTGATTGTATCGACCAATTCCTGCTCATAGGGCATCAGGTCCAACTTGCCGTCCTTGCCGGCGCGGTGGTTGATGCTGGTCTGCGGGCCCGTCGGGGCGAGATTGGCAGTGTTCTGCACCACCGAGACGATTTCGGAATCGCCACGGCGGATCAACCAATCCCACTTGCCGCTGTTGCGGGTGGCTTCGATGTTGTTGCCGGTCACCGTGTTCAGAATAACGCGGATGCCGATCTTCTCCATGGACGCCACGACGCCTTCGGCCAGATTCTTATCGGTCTGGTAGTCGGCGTTGTTGAGCAGCGTGACTTCGACGTCCTTGCCGCCCGCGACATCCTTCGGGAAGTTCACGATGCCGTTCTTGTCGGTGTCGACCAGGCCGGCCTTGGCGAGCGACGCCTTGGCGGCGGCGTTCGAGAAGCCGTAATAGGCCGTGGACGCCTTGTCGTAATAGGCTGTGCCGGCATAAAGGCCGCCGGGATAGATGGCCGTGAACGGGCCTTTCACCAGCGAATTACCCAGCTGCTGCCGGTTGATCGCCTCGGTCATCGCCTTGCGGAAATCGAGGTTGCGATTGAGGTTGCGAACGGCCGCGCCGCGCGCATCGGGCTCGCCCCAGCCATTGCCCGACAGGTTGGGCCAGAGCTGGTAGCCGATGGTGCGGGCGCCGAAGGCGAGACGGGCCGGAGCCTTGGCGTCGGCCGAGCGCTTCAGGGCCTCGACATAGCTTTCGGCCTGTTCGAGGTTCGAGAAGTCCCCGGTGCCGGCCACAGCCTGCACGTCGCGATCGGCCCAGGTCGACAGCTTGTACGAGACCTCGTTCAGGTAGGGCAGCTGATTGCCCTTGTCGTCAACCTTCCAGTAGTAGGGATTGCGGCGCAGCACCACGATGTCGTCGGCGCGGTACGTCACCGGAACCCAGGCGCCCATGACCGGGAAGTTCATGTAGGGCGCGGGGAAGGCGTTCTGATACTGCTCGTAGGTATTCTTGGAATACTTCGGATGCTGCGGCTTCAGGATATGGGCCGGCAGCGGGCAGAATCCACCATAGGCCATGGTGTAGAGATACTGCTTGGGGAAGGCGTCCTTGAAGGTCCACTCGATGGTGCTGGCGTCGATCTTCTTCAAGGTCGTGCCGACGCCAAACGAATCCGGGCCGTTCGAGTTCAGCGGCTTGACGTGGCTGTCGGAAATATTGTCTTCCCAATAGAACATCACATCGTCAGCGCTGAAGGGCTGACCGTCGGACCACTTGGCGCCGTCGATGAGGTGCATGGTGAGCTTGTGGCCGTCAGCCGACCAATCCCAGCCCTTGGCGAGGTTCGGCATGGGCTCTAGCTCATTGGCCTTGATTTCAAACAGCGGCCCGGTGCGCGTCAGGCACTCGAACATGCCGATGTCGATGCCGCCCCAGCCCTGGATCTGGCCGGCAGCGTAGTTCCAACCCTGCGGGCGGCCGCCGATGACATGGCGCATCACGTCGCCGTAAACGCCGGTGCCGGTGGGCATGTTGCTGGTGAGATAAACCAGCGGCTCCTTGGGCAGGCGATCCTTGACGGCAGGCAGTTTTCCGGTTTTGACGAACTGCTCGGTGACCCAATCGGGTTCGCTGTAAGCGGGCAGCGCCTTATAAGTGAAGATGTCCTTGATACTGACGAATTTCGGCGTTCCCTGGGCCGCAAACTTCGGCGGATCGGGCAAAGCGTCGGCGGCATGGGCCGCCATGGTGGACATCAGCGCGAGCAGGCTTGCTCCGCCTAGGCCCAAAAGCTTATTAGTCATCGTTCCTCCCAGTTATTGCTCCGGCCCCGGTTTGCGGGGCTCGGCACTCCCAAAAGATACAAGGCGTACAGGTCAAACTTTCTTCTCCTCTCCCCCTCCTTAGGGGGAGAGGATATCGCCCGAGGAGCGGAGCGACGAGGAATGAGCGACAGGTGAGGGGCAGCCACTTGCACCGTGCCGGTCTCAATTTCGTCCACGCTGGTGGCGCCAGGACCGTGCGCCTCGCTGCCCCTCACCGACCGCGTGGCTCTTGGCGCTGAAGAAGCGCCTGCGAGACGCTCTCCTCCTCTCCCCCTGAAGAAGGGGGGAGAGGAGGAGAGCGTCTCACCCAGCCTTGCGCTTGGCTTGCGCCTCCTTCTTCTCGGCTTCTGCGTTGCGCATGGCCTCGACGGGCCGGACCTCTAGCCGCGCCGCGCCCTGCCAGTCGCGCGTAGCGACGGTTTTCTTGGTGAGGCGCTGCTTGGCGGCAGGAATAGCCTCTTTATACTGAGGAAGCAACGCCGCGCCCGCCACCAGCATTTCGTCCACCATCTGCCAGACCTCGTCGGGCGAGCAGATGGCACCCACCAGCGGGTCGTGCAGCACGGCGAGTTTTAGGAGCTCAACGTCGCCCGTCACGGCGGCGTGTACGGACATGCGCTGCACGTTGATCGAGGCGATGCAGGTCGCCGCGCAAGCTTCCGGCAGCGTCAAGCCGGCGACCATGTTGAGGCCGAACCGGTCTACGTATCCGGGCGTCTCGACAATGGCGTCGGCCGGCAAATTGGTGATCAGGCCGTTGTTCTTGACGTTAAAGTGGCCGCGATAGGGCCGCCCCGTCTCCAGCGCCTCGAAAATGTAGCTGGCATGCTCGGTGGTGCGCGCCGCCGGATCAATCTTCTTGCCAGCTTCTTCCAGAAACTTCGGATAGTCCGTCTCGAACCAATTTCGCGTCTCGGTCGAATGGCGCAGATACCCGCCCGTCTCGCCATGAATCCAGTCCGACATGTCGATCCACTTGACGATCTCGTCGGGCCGCTTGCGGTACCAGGGCAGATATTCCGAGAGATGCCCGTTGGACTCGGTGGAGTAGAAGCCAAAACGCTTCAGCACATCGATCCGCACCTTCTCCTGTTTGGAGTAGACGGGGTGCTTCTCAAAGGCGGCGACCAGTTCGTCCTTGCCCACTTTGCGTCCGCGCAAACGGATGTCGATGTACCAGGTCTGGTGGTTGATGCCGGAGCAGATGAACTCCAGCTCGCTCTTGTCTCTCGCGCCCAGCACCGCCGCGATCTGCTCGCCGCCGTGCTGCACGCCGTGGCAGAGGCCGATCGTATCCACCTTGCCATACTCAATGGCGGCCCAGGTGTTCATGGCCATTGGGTTGGCGTAGTTGAGGAATTTCGCGCCCGGCGCCGCGACCTCCCGGATGTCCTTGCAGAAATCCAGGATCACCGGGATGTTGCGCTGGCCGTAGAGAATGCCGCCAGCGCAAATGGTGTCGCCGACGCATTGGTCGACACCGTATTTCAAGGGAATGCGGATATCGTCGGCATAGGCTTCCAGGCCGCCGACGCGCACGCAGCTGATAATGTACTTCGCGCCCTCGAGCGCTTTGCGTCGCTCCGTGGTCGCTGTGATTTTCGTTGGCAGCTTGTTGGCCTCGACCATGCGGTCGAGGATCCTTTGCACCATTGAAAGATTGTGCTGGCTGATGTCGGTGAGCGCGAACTCGACGTCCTGCAGCTCGGGAACGGTGACGATATCGGAGACGAGCCGCTTGGTGAACCCGACGCTACCCGCGCCGATGATTGCAATCTTTAGCCGACTCATTCGTCCCTCGACGGCACAACGCAAACGCGTGCGCTCTATAGACCAACGCTGGCCTGATGCTAAGCTCAAATCTGGATTCCCAGCAAGTTGCATTATGGCAGCGAGAAGACATGACGCATTTTGTGGTGGTCGGCGGAGGCACGGCGGGCTGGTTGGCGGCACTGACTTTGAGCCGAACGGCCGGGCAGGCCAAGCAGCCGGTCAAGATCACCGTCATCGAATCCAGCAAGATTCCGATCATTGGCGTCGGCGAGGGGTCGACGGCGGCTTTCAGCGTCATGCTGCGCCAGTTCGGCATCGATCCCCTCGAGTTCCTGAGGGAAACCCGTGGGACCATCAAGCTCGGCATACGGCACAAGGACTGGCGGCGCGTGGGCCACACCTACCAGGGCCCGATCGACGAGCCACACCAGATGGTCAAGGGCGCGGAGGGGATGCAGTTTCTGAACGTGCACGAAGTCGCGGCCGGGCGGCCCGTGGCCGGCCTCCATCTGTTCGACCGCCTGATGCGCGACGACCTCAGCCCATACGCCCGAAAACCCGATGGTTCGCTGATCCCGCTCAGCCCCTTCCTCTACGCCAATCATTTCGACAGTTTTGACGTCGGAAGGTTCTTAAAACGCAAGTCGACTGGGGTCGAGGTGATCGACGCGGTCGTGACTGGCATCGAGAAAGACGGGGCGGGCGGCATCGCGGCTCTGACGCTGGACGACGGACGTCGCATAGCTGGCGATTTCTTCATCGATTGCACGGGCTTCCGCCGTCAGCTCATCGAGAAGGAGCTCAGCGCCAAATGGGTGTCCTACGCCAACGAGCTTCCGGTCAACCGCGCCATGCCGTTCTGGCTGCCGCACAAGCCGGGCGCGCCGGTGGCCTCCTATACGCTCGCCTGGGCGCAAAGTTCCGGCTGGATCTGGTCCATCCCGACCCAGGACCGCTATGGCATGGGCTATGTCTATTCCGACGCGTTCCTGACGCCAGATCAGGCCAAGGCCGAAGTGGAAAAGACCCTCGGCCACCCCATCGACGTGCGCGCCGACATCAAGATGGCGGTCGGCCGGCTGGCGACGCCCTGGGTCAAGAATTGCCTGGCGCTCGGCCTCGCCTCCAGCTTTCTCGAACCCCTGGAGGCGACCTCGATCCACGGCACCGTGGTGCAGCTGATGCTATTCGCCAACGACTATCTAAAACTGCCCTTCGCCCCGACCGAGAACGACATCGAAGGCTACAACGCCCGCATCGGCCGCCAGATCGACGATTTCCGCACCTTCATCAATTGCCACTACGTGACCGAGCGCGAGGACACGCCGTTCTGGCGGCACGTCAAGGCAAACTGCATACACCCCGAGGCCCGCGACCGCCTGGCTCAATGGCAAGACCACATGCCGAGGCGGGAGGATTTCCCCGATTACCTCAGCGGCTTCCCCCACGCCGACCCGACGCTGTATTACCCAGTGCTGGATGGCCTGGGGCATCTGTCGCGTAAGGCAGCGCAACGCGAGATGGAAGCCGCCCCAGGATTGCGCAAACAGGCCGCCGAGATTTCCGACGGCCTGAAGAAGGAGTTTTCTCGCGTGGCGGCCGAGGCCATCAGCCACCGTGAGTTGTTGGATCAAGTCGGGGCCTGAAGTTCGCCGCTACCGTTTGCCCTGCTTGGCCAGGTCCACCACCGAAGCTGCCTCTGCCTTGCCAACGAACCCCGGTCCGGTGGGATAGTCGGCAATTGGCGCCAACTTGAATTTCTTCATGAGATCGAACTGCACCACCGGGATGTAGCCCATCAGGTACTGCTGCGCATCAATGCCCCACTCCATCTTGCCGGCGGCCACGGCTTGCAGAATTCCGGGCGAGAGATCGAAGGTGCCGAGCTTAACCTTGCCGGTGAGCCCTAGCTCGTCCAATGCCGCCAAAGCCGGTTCGGCGGCATTGATACCGCACCCCAGCATGAATTCGGTGTCGCCGTGCGACTTCAGATAGGCGATGGTTCGGCCCTTCATTTCCGTGGGGTCCATCACACCTTGCAACACCGGCACCGCGACGCCCATGCCCTTGGAGAAACCGGCGCAGCGATCGTCGAGGCTTTGATTGCCGACTTCGTGGTTGAGGCAGACGGCCTTCTTGATGCCCAGCCTGGCAATCCGCTCGCCAGCCGCAACACCGGCATCGAACTCGGACTGGCCCATGTAGAGCAGGCCGCCCAGGGCGTGTGTGAGCTTGCCGCCACCGCTGTCGATCACGATCACCGGAATACCGGCCGCCACGGCGTTCTTCACCGCACCGCTCAGCGCTGCCTCGTCGGGAATCGAGATCACCATGCCATCCGGCTTGGACGCCGTCGCCGCGTCGATCATCTGCGCCATCTTGGCCATGTCGAAGGTTTCGGGGGCGAGGTACTCGGCCTTCACGCCGAGTGCCTTGGCGGCGTCGTCCATGCCGTTTTTGACCACCGACCAGTAGGGATCGCCGCCCTGCCCGTGGGTGATGAAAACGACGCGCGTTTGATCTGCCGCAGTGGCGGCCGTCGCAATGCCAAAGAGCGTGAGACCGGCCGCCAGACCCAGGGCCGCATGGAGCAGGGATCGCATGGTTCCTCCTTGTGGTCTGGCGTTGGCCCAGAAAAGGCCGGGGACCAGACCTTTGTGTTTTGCGTCGAGGATGCAATACGATAGCGCTTGAGGTGTCAACTTGCCGCAGCTCGGCGTGGTTTCCGTCCGCCCCTGCAATGCGTCTCGCCATCAGGAGAACTCCATGACCATCCGTATCGGCATCAATCCCATTACCTGGAGCAACGACGATGCGCCGGAATTGGGCGGTGATACAGCGCTGGAGGTGTGCCTGACAGAGACCAAGCTGGCGGGCTACGCCGGCACCGAGTTGGGTGGCAAGTTTCCGCGCACATCTGACGAATTGGGTCCCATCCTCACGCGGCATGGCCTGGCGCTCGTGTCTGGGTGGTACGACGGGCGTTGCGCCGAAAAAGACGTAGACGCTGAAATGACGGCGATCACGCCTCATCTGCAGCTACTAAAGGATCTGGGCGCAAAGCACGCGGTCTACGCCGACACGTCCCTTGGCCGCCACGGCGCCATTTGGGCGCCGATTTCGGAGCGCCCAAAGCTGCCAGCCGGGGATTGGAGGGCCTACGGAGCAAAACTGACGGCACTCGCCGAGCGCATGGCCGATTTCGGTGTGGCAATGGCATTTCACCATCATATGGGCACGATCGTTGAATCCGACGAAGACGTCGGCCTGCTGATGAAGCACACCGGCCCTGCGGTCGGCCTGCTTTACGATACAGGGCACTCGGCCTTTTCTGGCGGCGATCCGATTGCGCTGTTGAAGGCCCATCTCAATCGGGTCGTCCACGTCCATTGTAAGGATACCCGGCCCGCGGTGCTGGCAAAGGCGCGCCGCGAGGACATGAGTTTCTTGAAGGCAGTGATGGAGGGCATCTTCACCGTGCCGGGCGATGGCTCGATAGACTATCCCAGCATTCTGAAGCGGCTGGCGGACAACGGATATGCCGGCTGGATCGTGGTCGAGGCCGAGCAGGACCCCAAGACGGCAAAACCACTGATCTATGCGAAGTTGGGGTTTTCAAATCTGACCCGGATGGCGAAAGCGGCCGGATTCAATATTGCCGATTGACGTGATAAATTTTGAGGTCCGGCGGCCGAGCGCCAGTGGCGCACCACTGGCAAACGCCGGCCACCGGCACTCAAGGCCTAAAATTACTTCACAGACTTGAAGGTGTCCGTCATGCAGGCGTCCATGAATTCCTTGTCGGTAATCGCGCCCGGGGTTGCCGTTTTCATTTTCGCGGCCGTCATCGCGTCAACATAGGGCTTGGCTGCTTCGCCAGTCATGCTACCGGTCATGCCGCCTTTGGTCCACATCGACGTGCAGTCTTCTTTCGAAGCCGCAATGGCGACGGAACCGAGCGACGTCAGCGCGATCGTGGAGGCGAGGAACAGTTTGGTCATTGTGTGAATTCCTTCAGTTAGATTGTGCAATACTCGTCAGTCACAAAAGGAAACAGAGTTTTCCGGTCTGTCTCCAAGATTTTCCGGTCTGTCTCCAAGAGTTGACATAGAACGCTGGATAGCTGTGAAAGTTCCTGATAGTAGCCTGATGTTTCAGCGCGGAGCCGTCGATGGCAGCGGCTAAGTGCACGGAGCGACGGCGCTCCGGCCAGCCACCGACCTGTCGTTGCGCTACTTCATGGCCTTGAAGGCGTCTTTCATGCAGGCCTCCATGAATTCCTTGTCCGCAACCGAGCCGTCTTTGGCCATCGAGGCAGGCATCTTCATGTCCTCCATCGCCATCAGGTAGGGTTTTGCAGTGTCTCCCGTGAGTTTGCCTTCGCCCTTGGCATCGGCTTTTGTCCACAAGGCCGCACAGTCCTCACGCGGGGCTGCGTTTGCAGCCGAGGTCAGACTCACGAGCGCCAGTAACGCGACAGATGTGGCTGTGATCAATTTGGTCATAACAATCTCTCCTGCTCTTAGAATTGCAGAGCCGCCTTGGTGCGGTTCTCATCGATGACTCTGGCTCAAGCGATATTCTGGCCCAAGACATCAACATTCAAAGTATTCATAGACGAATGCGGCAAGATATTGATCGAATACGTAAAATATTACTTGAGTATATGAATGTTAGAGGAGTAATACTTTATGTTTACATTGACGATCTCTGCCGTGCGCCGCCCCTCGTCGAGCCGATTGCGGAAGTCGGGCGCCGCGACTATAGACACTGCTCCCCGCGTGCCGACACCCCTGGAGGTGGCGCGGGATTTTGGGAGTGGTCCCGGGTTATCCGCGGGCTGTCCTGTCCATCACGAGATAGAAGAGAACCACCATGGCACAGACCAATGAGCTGAAGGCCACGGCGCGCGAGAAGGTCGGCAAGGGGGCCGCCAAGAACGTCCGTCGTACCGGCCTCGTCCCCGGCGTCATCTACGGCGACAAGCGCCCCGCCGAGCCGATCAACATCGCCTACCCCGACCTCTGGAAGCACTATCGCGGCGGCCGCTTCCTCGCGACTGTGTTCCAGATCGAAGTTGGCGGCGTTAAGCAACAGGTGCTGCCGCGCGACGTGCAGCTTGATCCGGTGAAAGACTTCATCATTCACGTCGATTTCCAGCGCATTACCAAGAACGCGACTATCCGCGTCATGATCCCGGTGCACTTCAGCAATCACGAAAAGTCGCCGGGCCTGAAGCGCGGCGGCGTGCTCAACGTGGTGCGCTACGAGGTCGAGCTATTCGTCCCAGCCGATGCGATCCCCGAGTCACTTGAAGTCAATCTCGAGGGCCTGGAGATCGGTGATTCTGTGCACATCTCGGCCGTGAAGCTGCCGCCCAACACCAAGCCGACGATCGCCGACCGCGACTTTACCGTTGCCACCATCGCCGGCGCCAAGGCTGAAGAGGCCGAGACCACCACGACAGTTGCTGCCGCCGAAGGTGAGGCTGCTCCGGCCGCCGACGCTAAGGGCGCAGCTCCCGCCAAGGGCGCCGCTCCAGCGAAGGACGAGAAGAAGAAGTAGATTTTGCAGCTGCGTCTCGCCCCCGGACTTTCGCTCCGGGGGCGAGGCTTTTGCCGTAGGTTGGGTTAGCGCGCCCCAGTCGGCGATGCTTTTGAACAGCGCCGGTTCGCGCGTAACCCAACAGACCGCCCCCAAGTCCTACGGTCCCCACGGTCCTCTCAGATGAAACTCATCGTCGGCCTCGGCAATCCGGGCGAGAAATACGCCCGCAACCGGCACAACGTCGGCTTCATGGCCGTGCAAACCATCGCCAAAGAGCACGGCTTCCCGGCCTTCAAGCAGCGCTTTCAAGGGGTGGCCTCGGACGGAGAAATCGCGGGCGAAAAATGCCTGCTGCTGATGCCCACGACCTATATGAACGACAGCGGTCGCTCGGTCGGCGAGGCGGCGCGGTTCCTGAAACTCTCGACTGGCGACATCATCGTCATCCATGACGAGATCGATTTGGCGCCGGCCAAGTTGAAGGTGAAAACCGGCGGCGGCGTCGCCGGCCACAACGGTCTGCGCTCAATCACCCAGCATCTCGACAACGACTATGTGCGGGTTCGCATCGGCGTCGGCCATC
>JAYUAJ010000049.1:0-2526 GCA_043741375.1 Hyphomicrobiaceae bacterium
GATCGATGTCGATGGTCACCGCCAGCCCTGGAGATAGGCTGCCGCGAAAGCGGAGTAGCGAGCAACAAGAAGTGACGCGCAGGTTTACTCGTTCGCTGCCCATGTCCTGGCCGCCGGAGCGTCGCGCACTGAGTCGTGCTGTGAGTTGATGTCGACACTCGCATCGGGACCGGATCTCGTGCCTACGAGACGCTTTCAACGAGATGGACGGCCGGGAGCGCGAGCGCTCGGCATAAAAGGACTTACAGAGAAGTAATCCGCGCGTCAGCTTTGTGGGGGGCAAGCGCCGTCATACTGGATTCCATGGCTCGCTTCTTCAACCCGACCGCACGGAGGTCAATCATGAAACGCAATGTTGCTTCCACTATTGCACTGATCGTCAGTCTTGGACTCGCCGGCGCCACGATGGCGCAAGGCCGCCATGACGAAAGGCCGCATGGCTACGACAAGACCAAAGCCGCAGCCACCACCACGGCGAAGGCCGCAATGCCATCCGGCACGGGCGGCCGCCACGATGAGAAACCACACGGCGTAACCAAGGCGAAGACGATGCCCACGACAACGGACGCCAAGACTGCGGCTGCACCAGCCGCAGCGTCCGGGCCAGCGACGACCGAGAAGTGAACGCGATCACCTGCGCCGAGCAGATGTCTCGGTGCAGTCGCTGCACCGGGCGCGGAGAAGCCGCCCGCCACACAATCATCGACCGGTAGGGCGAGGCAGTTGTGAACGCTCGCAGTTAGACCGGACGCTGACTTGCAGGAGACGATCATATTGGAACTGTTGGAACCAGGCCACAGCACTTGGACTTCGCGCGCGAAGATGGCGTTCGCCGTTTTCGCCATCATCGGGGCGTTCCTTCTGATTGTTGAGCACCGCGCCCATGTCTTTCCTTTCCTGCCATGGCTTTTTCTCGCTGCATGCCCACTGATGCACATTTTCATGCACGGCGGTCATGGTGGCCACGGCGGCCGCTCATGAGCGACAGTGCGCCCGCCTACGGCCTTTGGTCTCTGGTCATCATCAATTCGCTGGTATTCATCATCTTCGCCTTCAGCTTCGCGAAGCCGCAGTCGCCAAGGGACTGACGGTCGTTCGGGGCGTTCTCTGCTTTCTTGGTAGCGCTCTTTACCGAGATGTATGGCTTTCCGCTCACGATCTATCTTTTGTCCGGCTGGCTGACGAGCCGCTTTCCTGGCGTCGACTTCACGTCCCACGACGGTGGCCACCTGCTCGAAATGATATTCGGCTGGCGCGGCAATCCGCATTTCGGTCCATTCCATGTCCTGAGCGTGATCGTCATCGGCGGCGGATTTTGGTTGCTCGCTGATGCGTGGAAGGTGCTTTACGCCGCGCAGCGCTCCCGCACGATTGCGACGACAGGTCCCTATGCCCGTGTCCGCCATCCGCAATACGTCGGATTCGTACTCATCATGCTCGGATTCCTGCTGCAATGGCCGACCCTGGTAACTTTGGTGATGTTCCCTATCCTGGTCACGATGTACGCCCTGCTGGCCAAGCGTGAAGAAGCGGAGGCCGAGCGCGACTTTGGACAAGCCTGGCGTGATTACGCGGCAAGAACGCCACGTTACTTACCCAACGTCGACTGGCGTAGTACGCATCTCTCGTCTTAGCGCGCTCCGGGGGGATCGACCTGTCCACGCCCACCTTCGGGATGGCACTGGAGCCGATTGCGCCATATCTTGTGACTTGTGACTAGGGTCCAGCATCTCGGTGAAGTAGCGTCCGATCGACATGGCATCCTTGCCCATGTCGACGTGCTTTTCCAGTTGTGGCAGATGGAAAGGTTCATGGGTCACGTAGTTCAGGCCCCACATCGGCTTGAGCGCAAATTGAAGCATTCCACCGAGCGAAAATTTGAACGGAATCGAAAAGCCCGTGCGCAGGTCCCGCTCGCGGTTGCCGCCGGTGATGCTGTCTACGGTCAGCATCATGATCTCGACACCCGCGTCCTTGGCGCGTTGAAGCATGGCGCGATTGAGGCCGCGGTCCTTGTGAAAATAGAACCGATACATCTGCGGGGTCGAGTGGGCCTTGCGCAACTCCTCCAGACTGACTGTGCCGAGCGGGGATACGCCGAACATCGTCCCGTACCTTGACGCAGCAGCCGCAACCGCGCGTTCGCCGTGATGGTGGAACAGGCGTTGGAGCGCGGTCGGAGAGCAATAGAAAGGCACCGCAAGTTTCTGACCCATCACGGTCACGGATAAATCGACGGTTGCCGCTCCACGCAGGACATCGGGTACCAGGTCTCAGCGCTCGAAGCTCCCCGTATTCCAGCGATACGTTACCTCGTAGTCTGCCCCTCCGTCGATGTAGTCAAAGATCGGACGTGGCAGCCGGCGCTTGGCCAGTTCCCGGAAATCAGAGAAGTTGTGACAGTCGTCCAAGCGCATCTTAAGGACAAGAAATTCAACCCGACAAGCCGAGTATTCCGGGCTTGGTGATGTCGGTCAAGCAGGGATCGAGCGCGGACGATCCCCCGCCCACGCGGTGCTGAGGCAG
>JAYUAJ010000050.1:0-2523 GCA_043741375.1 Hyphomicrobiaceae bacterium
GAAGCCCGCCTTGATGTACGGGTCGTCACCGACGGTGGACTTGTTGTTCACCGGAAGCTGTCCGAGGATGGCGTTCATCTTGGTCTGGGCGTCAGCCGAAGCAACGAAGGCCAGGAACTTCTTGGCGTCTTCCTTGTTCTTGGCGCCCGACGGGATGTGGAATGTATCCGTCGGCGCCTCCTCGGCGCGCGGGATCCCCGCTGTGATTTCCGGGAACAGCATGAAGCCCAAATTGTCGTCGGTCATGCCGCCCTGCTTGAACGTGGCCACGGCGAAATTGCCCATGACATAGTTCGCCGCCTTGCCCTGCACCAGAAGCGCCGCCGCGTCCTGCCAATCGATGGCGGCATGATTGGCGGTTATATAGGGAACGATCTTGGCCCAGTTGGCGAAGGTCGCCTTCACCCTGTCATCGGTCCACGCCACCTTGCCGGCGGTCAGGTCCATATGGAACTCATAGCCGTTGGTGCGCATGTTGATGTAGTCGAAGATGCCGGCCACCGGCCACAGGGCCTTGCTGCCTGTCGTCAGGCAGTCGATGCCGGCGGCCTTGAACTTTTCGCAATTGGCCACGAATTCATCCCAGTTCTTGGGCTCCGTCACGCCGACTTTCTTGTAGACATCCTTGTTGTAGTAAATGCCCCACTGGTAATAGGTGTAGGGAACGCCCCACTTCTTGCCGTCGATGGTCATCGAGGCCGCGGCCGATTTCAGTTGGTCGTCGAGGCCATTGGCGGCCCAAACGTCGGTAACGTCCTCGAACAGGCCCGCCTTGACGAAGGGCGCCATGCGGTTGCCGGCGTACCAGGCGGCCACGTCGGGCGCGTCGGCGGTGAGGAAGTTGCGGATGGCGGACTTGTAGCCTTCATGGTCGAAGTTGTTCCACTTCACCGTGATGCCGGGATTGGCGGCCTGGAAATTGGCGATCAGTTCTTCCATCGCCTTCTTGGGCGCGGGATCGGACTGGTCGGAGTTGAGGATGATTTCGCCCGCGAGGGCGGTCGAGGCGGACAGGGCAAAGCCCAGTGCAAGCCCGCTCAGGCTCTTGAAAAATGTCATGTTAACCTCCCAAAAGCCGCAGCCCCGATGGCGGCGGCGGATCTACACGCGTCCGGTTTTTCTTGTGGATCTCGTGAATGGCTTGACGATGCGCCTGAAACCCGTAAGGTTCTACCGGATTTAGGGGCAGAACTTCCGGTTTTCAAAGATTGAAGTCCAAGCATGGCGAAGCTGGCACCGAACGATTATCTGGACGAAAGTGTCCCGGCGCACCCCGATAATGGGCCAGGCCACCCCTCGGTGGTGTTCGGCGATCACAGCATTTGCGCTGGCAAGTCGTTCAATGTCATGCGCATGCCCGGGCCCCACATGCACAGCCAGATCGAGTTCAATTTCGTGCTCGAAGGGGCGATGACCTATTGGCTCGATGGGCGTGAACTTACGCTCTCCAGCGGCCGGCTCGCCATGTTCTGGGGCATGATACCGCATCAGGTCATCGACCATGTCGAAGGCACGCGGTTTGTCTGTCTCTATGTTCCGATGTCGGTGTTCCTCGGGCTGTCGACCTTAAGCCGCCTGCGCGAGGCGATTTTTCGCGGCGCGGTGATCGAGGCACTTGAGATCAAGCCGTTCGACAAGGATATGTTCCTGCGCTGGCGCGAGGATTTGCTTTCGGGCGACGGACAGTTGGAACCAATCGTGCGCGACGAGCTGTCGGCCCGCGTCCGCCGCCTTGATCGCGAGGGCTGGCGCGATCTGCGCGAAACCGCTCCGCCCGCGCCTCAGGCAGCCGGGCATGACGCCGAGCGCCTGCTTCATATCGAGCGCATGGCACGGTTCATCGGCGAAAAGGCGCATGGCGACGTATCGGCGGAAAACGTCGCCCAGTCCGTGGGGTTGCATCCCAATTATGCCAATGCGATCTACAAACGGGCCTTCGGCATGACCATCAGCCAGTCGATCACCCGGCATCGGCTCGATATGGTCCAATCCATGCTGATCGCAACCGATCTGCCGGTGGCCAGCATCGCCTTCGATTCAGGCTTCGGATCGTTGTCGCGCTTCTACGAGGCCTTCGAAAAGCGGTTTGGCACGAGCCCCGGAGAATTCCGGCAGCGGATGTCTCATTCCCTGGGGTAGCCGCGCCGTGAACAATGAGCGCCTCGCGCGGACCCTGGCGGCGATCGACGCGGCCAATTTGTAAATACGCATCCAACATTGACCCCACCTGAGACCGAAGGCATCGCATTGATAATACTTGGGTATCATCCTTTTTTGAGGGGTTACCATTGGACGCGAAACGCAACTCCACAAATTCTAATCTTTCCAAACGAAATCAATGAGCTGGGCGGACTAACGGCTGGGGTCAATGTTCGGCGCGTTTTCACACTATTCACTCAGATGGGAAGCAGGGTGGCTCTAGCTAGACGCGCCGGAGCATTGTGGTGGAGCACAGTTTGGACCTGCAAGGGAAGGTCCTGCGCAGCAAATAGCACTTTCACCGACACTCTGGATTGGTGCAAC
>JAYUAJ010000051.1:0-13759 GCA_043741375.1 Hyphomicrobiaceae bacterium
CCGTTCGGGCCAGTGAGCACCAGTTCCGATACCTTGGGCGAGGGCAGGCAGGTCACCACTGCATCGCTCTCCTCGGCCACTGCCTTCGGATCATCCGCCCACGCCGCGCCAGCCGCCAGCAGCGGGCCGGCGAGCGCTGGGTTGAGGTCATTGACCGTGAGCGGAAACTTTGCGCGCGCCAGACTCATGGCCAGATGCGCGCCAAGATGGCCGAGACCGACGAAACCGTAACGCATACGTTTTGCCCCTGTTCGAAAATGTTAGTTGGTGTCAGTTTCTTAGCAGAACACGTAGGGTGGCTGAGCCTTTTTGCGAAGCCCACAGTTTAGCGCAAGAGGTGGGCTTCGCAAAAAGGCCGAGCCCACCCTACGTTTTTTTCAGGTCGTCACGTCTGTCGTGCGACCAGAAGGAATTCCTGGTTGCCTTCCCGTCCCGGGAGCGGCGACGGTATTGATCCAATTACGTTCCAATGCTGCGAGATCAGCCACTGGGATATCTCCTCGACCGCTCCTTGGCCAGCGGCGGCATCGCGCAAGACACCGCGCTTGTCGAGGGCGCCGGCGCCAAGCTCGAACTGCGGTTTGATCAACGCCACCATCGTCGCCTGCTGCGCCATGAGTTGCAGCGGCACGGGCAGCGCGAGGCGCAGGGAAATGAAGCTGACGTCGGCAACCAGAAACTCCGGCGGCTCGGGGATCTCCATGCACGTCAGCGTGCGGGCGTCCTGGCCCTCCATCGAAAAGACGCGCGGGTCCGAGGCGACACTTGCCGCCAACTGTCCATGCCCGACATCGACGGCATAGACCCTTCGTGCCCCGCGCGCGAGCAGCAGTTGCGTGAACCCGCCGGTGGAGGCGCCGATATCGAGAGCGATCACTCCGTTGACGGACAAATCGAACGCATTCAGCGCCGCTGCCAGTTTTAGCGCGCCGCGCGAAACATAGCCGCTCGCTCCTGCCTCAATCTCCAGCGCCACATCGTCCGCGTGCATTTCCGCTGGCTTGGCCGCGACTCGCCCCGCGACCAGCACCGCGCCGCGCAAGATCAAATCGCGCGCCTCGGATCGCGAGCGGGCGAGGCCTCGGGCGGTGAGGAGCATGTCGAGGCGTTGGCGCGTGGAGGACGGCATGGATTATCGGACGGCTTGTGAATTGTCGATGGATCGCCTGGTATGGCTACCCCCACCCCAACACTCCCCCTCAAGGGCCCTCAAGGGGGGGAGGGGTCGTCCGTCGCTGTTGAACACGTGTGCCACCACCCGGCGCTCGACCCCCCTCCCCCCTTGAGGGCCCTTGAGGGGGAGGGCAGGGTGGGGGGGTGGCCACACCACGGACGCGCCAGATTTCAAATCCTAATATCCGAATGGCTCCACGACGTCACATCCCTTCCCGCATTAAACCTCAACCGTCTCGATCGCGCCGTTGTTCACGCGCAGCGCCACCCGCCCCGCCTTCAAATCCAGTGCGCGCTTGCCGAACAGATCGCGGCGCCAGCCTTGCAGCGCGTGGATGTCGGGTTCGGCCTCCACAGCCAGCCGCTCCAGGTCGTCGGAGGTCGCGATCATCTTCGGCGCCACTTTGTGCTCGGCGGCCGAGGCCTTCAGCAGCACTTTCAGCAGTTCCAGTACTGCTTGCGCCTCGACGGTGGGCGCCGTTCCCCGGTCCAGCGGCGGCAGCGTGGCCTGATCGCGCGCCAAGCCGCGTTTCACCGCCTCGACCAGATCGCGCCCCTTTTCCGAGCGGGAGATGCCGTCGTGGATGGTGCGCAGTTCACTGAGCTCCTCCAGCGTTTTCGGCATCTGATTGGCGATGTCGTAAATCGCATCGTCCTTCAGCACGCGCCCGCGCGGCACGTTCTGGCCTTGCGCCGTGCGCTCGCGCCAGGCCGCGACTTCCATCAGCACACCAAGCGCTTTCTTGTTGCGCACGCGCAGCTTCAGGCGTTGCCAGGCATTGTCGGGCTGCTGATCATAGGTCAGTGGATCGGTGAGGAACCCCATCTCCTCGTCCAGCCAGCCGACACGGCCGGTTGTCTTCAGCTCGGCGGCCAGGTGTTCGTAGACCGGCCGAAGCAACGTCACATCGGACAGCGCATAGGCCAGCTGCTTCGGCGACAACGGCCGGCGGCGCCAGTCGGTGAACTGCGAGGATTTGTCGACGTCCTGGCCGACGATGGTTTTCACCAGGTTGGAAAAACTGATCGAGTCGCCGAAACCGCAGACCATCGCCGCGACCTGGGTGTCAAACAGCGGCGCCGGAATGATCTTCCCGAGCAAAAAGATGATCTCGAGGTCCTGCCGCGCGGCATGGAACACTTTGAGAACATCGGGATCGGCCATGAGCGCGAAGAAGGGCGCGAGGTCGATGCCCGGCGCCAGCGGATCGATCAATAGCTCATCGCTGCCGCCCGCCACTTGGATCAGGCAGAGATCGGGCCAGAAGGTCGTTTCGCGAACGAATTCGGTATCGACGGCAATGTAAGGGGCGCTGGCGAGGCGGCCACAAGCGGCGGCCAGCTCGGCCGTAGAGGTGATGACATGCATGGTGCGCCGTATAGCCGATTGCGGGACGGGTGTCGTCAGGGAAAATCAGGCACGGCGAGGCTCGTCCACGCCCGCATTCGCCCCTCGACACTTCCCCCCGCTTTGCAGCATGGTGCGCCGCATTGGTACCGGCAGCGAGGGATTATGAATGGCGCGCGGCAAACGCAGCGAGACGGCGGGGGGCCTGCAACCCCAGACCTTCACCGACGCACGGGCAGCGACCAGGCGCATCGCCGAGATCTACGACGCCAGCGCCGAACTCATCCGCGCCCGCTTCCGCCGCTTTGCCGATGGCGAGCGGACCGGGGAACCCACCACCGCAGCCTGCTATCCGGCCTTGCGCATCTCCGTCACGCGCGACCAGCTGGTCTATGACGGCCGGCCGTCCTGGGGCACCATCGCCTATCCCGGCGACTATGCCACCACGCTCACCCGCCCCGACATTTTCGCCGACTATTACCACGACCAGATCGAGCGCCTGATGCGCTACCACGGCGTGCCGGTCACGGTCTCGCTGAGCGACCGCGCCATCCCACTGCCTTTCGTATTGGAAGACTCGACCGCCAACATCGATGTCTCGGACTTGCGTGCGCTCTCGTCCGTATTCCAGTTGCCGGATCTATCGCGGATCGACGACGCCATTGCCAATGGCACCGCGCGCGTACCGCCGGGAGCCGACGCACCGCTGTCGCTGTTTGTCGCCGAGCGCGTCGACCTCGCCCTGCAACGCCTGCATCACTATACCGGCACCGATCCGCGTCACTTCCAACGCTTCGTTCTGTTTACAAATTATCAGCGTTATGTCGATGCCTTCATCGCGCTTGGCCACGCCAAGATGAGTTCGAGCGATCACGAGGGTTATTCGACTTTTGTGGAGCCCGGCAACCGCATCCACAAGGCCGGCGGCAAATCGCAGCTGGCCGCGTCCTCGCTGCCGCAGATGCCGGCCTACCATCTCAGTCGCCCCGACGGGCTCGGCGTCACGCTGGTGAACATCGGCGTTGGCCCGTCCAACGCTAAGACTATCACGGATCATATCGCCGTTCTGCGCCCGCATTGTTGGATGATGATCGGCCACTGCGGGGGCCTGCGGCGCTCGCAGCAGCTCGGCGACTATGTGCTCGCCCATGCCTATGTGCGCGAAGACAGCGTGCTCGACGACGACCTGCCGGCCTGGGTACCAATCCCGGTCATCGCCGAGGTGCAGGTGGCGCTGCAGCAGGCGGTGTCGCATGTGACGGGCCTCACCGGCGACGACCAGAAAATGCGCATGCGCACGGGCACCGTGGTGACCACGGACGATCGCAACTGGGAGCTGCGCTACGATGATCTCTATACGCGCTTCAACCAGAGCCGGGCGATTGCCGTGGACATGGAGAGCGCGACGATTGCGGCCAACGGGTTCAGGTTCCGAGTGCCGTATGGGACGCTGTTGTGTGTGTCGGACAAGCCGCTGCATGGCGAGATCAAGCTGCGAGGGATGGCGAATGCGTTCTACAGCCAGCGGATAAGTCAGCATCTGACGATTGGGCTGGAGGCCGTGCGCATCATCCGCGAGGGCGGGATCGAGCGGCTGCATTCGCGCAAGTTGCGCAGCTTCGACGAGCCGGCGTTTCAGTGAGGGGAACGAAGTGCGACACGTCCGGGCGCACAGCGAGCCCCGCTAGAGGCATACCGCAATCGCGGCGCGCAGCTCTGGGATGCCGTCGCCAGCAACCGAGCTGGTTTCCAGCAGCAGCGGAAAGGCCGCAGGACGCTTGGCGATCAGGGCCGATGTGGCGGCGCGGACTTGCGTCATGTCGGTAGTGTTTGGCTTATCGTTCTTGGTCAGCACGATCTGATAGGAGACGGCCGATTCATCGAGCAGGTCGAGGATCTCCGCGTCGGCGGTCTTGATGCCATGCCGGCTATCGATCAGCACGAACACGCGTTTGAGCGTGCGGCGCCCGCGTAAGTAATCCTTGATCAGAGCCGTCCAGGCTTCGACTTTGGCCTTCGGCGCTTCGGCGTAGCCGTAACCCGGCATGTCCACGATGTAGAAGGTCTTTTCCGCATCGCTGAAGTAGTTCAGTTCCTGCGTGCGGCCTGGCGTGTTGGACGTGCGGGCAAGCTTGCCATGATGCGTCAGCGCATTGATCAGACTGGATTTTCCGACATTGGAGCGGCCCGCGAAGGCGATCTCGGGCGCGTTCATCGGCGGCAGATGCTCAAGCGCGACCACGCCTTTGACAAAAGAGAAAGCGCGGCGGAACAGGTGTTCGCCGCGCTCAAGGTCTTTGCGTCCGAACGGTTGGCCGGGGGCCGTCATAGTGCAGGTGGTGCGGTACTGCCGCCGGTCCACTTGCGGATATTCGCGACCGCTTCGCCAAAACTCTTTTTGACGTTGTCGAAGATTTCCACCTTCACGCCCTGGCGCTTCATGATCATCGACTGCTGCAGAATGGTCAGGGAGTTGTTCCAGGCCCAATAGATCACCAGTCCTGCCGGCATGGTGCCGAGCATGAAGGTGAAAATGATCGGCATGAACGTGAACATGCGCGCCTGCACCGGATCGGGCGGCGGCGGGTTCAGCTTCATCTGCAGCCACATGGTGATGCCCATGATGATCGGCCAGACGCCAAGGTGCAGATAGGGAATGCTGGCGGGCACCTGGTACGGCAGCAGACCGAACAGATTGAACAGATTGCTAGGATCGGGCGCAGACAGATCATGCACCCAGCCGAGAAACGGCTGATGGCGCATTTCCAGCGTCGTGTAGAGCACTTTGTAAAGAGCAAAGAACACGGGGATCTGCAGCAGAACCGGCACGCAACCGATCATCGGGTTGACGCCTTGGGTCTTGTACAGCTCCATGGTGGCCTGCTGTTGGCGCACCTTGTCGTCCTTGAAGCGCTCCTGGATCTTCTGCATCTCAGGCTGCAGCTTCTTCATCTTCGCCATGGACGAGAACGACATGTTGGCGAGCGGATAGAAGGCGCCCTTGACGATCACCGTGACCATGAGCATCGCCAGCCAGAAATGGCCGAAAGCAGGGCCATGGAAGAGCCAATCGATCAAATAGAACATCGGTTTGGTGATGTACCAGAACCAGCCCCAGTCAATGATGTAGCTGAACAGCGGCAGGCCCTTGGCCTCATACGCCGCAATGGTCTCGACTTCCTTGGCGCCGGCAAACAGCCGGTTCTCGATGGTCTTGCTTTGTCCCGCCGCAATCGCAATCGGCGCCGCAGCGGAGAATGCGGTTTTGTAGACCGGCTCAAGGTCGCCGGAGCGGGCAAGGTTCGCCTGATAGGGAAGGTCCTGTTGAGGAACCAGCACGGCCGCCCAGTATTTGTCGGTAAAGCCCAGCCAGCCGCCGGTATCTTTGTAATCTGGCCCTGCGGCGCTCTTGAGGGCGCTGTAATACACATCCTGCACGCGCACCACCGGAGACCCAGCCACGAACCCTTCGAAGGATTGGTTGAGCAGAACGGGTTCGCCATGGCGCGATATCGAAGCAGCTGGCCGGAGCGAAATCTCTTTCGCCGAGCCATTGGCAATCTCGTCCTTGACCGAGAACATGTATTTGTCGTCGACCGACAGCGTTCGCTTGATCGTCACGCCATTGCCGAGGTCGGCCGACAGTGTGACCGGCGTTGACTGCGTCAGCTTGGCGCCAGCGGGCGCCTGCCAGACGGTCTGCGGGCCGACCAGCGCCTTGCCGTCCGCATCCTGCCAATCGAAGTCGGCATGATATCCGTCCTTGAACCCCTGGGGCGAGAGCAAGACGACATTCGGGCTCTTGGGGTCCACCGTCTCATGGTAATTTTTCAGCACTACGTCGTCGAAGCGTGCGCCCGTCAGCGCAACCGACCCGCTAACCGAGGGCGCGTCGATCGCGATCCGGGGGCTGGCTTCAAGAGCGACAGTTCGGCTAGCGAAGTTCGTGGGGGCCGCGCCCGACGCAGCCGGTGACGCTGTCCCGGCCGCTGGCGCCTGGCCGGCCACCGGCGCAGCGGCCGGGTTCAAAGTCTGGCTCTGCTCGGCCGCCTGTTTGGCTTCCATCTCGCGGCGCAGCTGCTCCTGATGGGCGCGCGGCCAGGCGACGAAATACGACCATGCCGCCACCACCAGCATGGACAGCACCACGGCAAGCATGAAATTCTGGTTCTGCTTATCTTCCATGTCTCTTTAGTCCGGAGCGAGTGTACGTAGCTTGGCGGGGCCCGATGGGGAACGCGGCGGACCTTTGGCATGGACGCGCTGCAACGCTGACTGCAGATCGCTGACGAGATCGGCAAAGCTTCGTCTAAGCGCCGCCTCGCGCGCGATCAACACATAATCATGATCTGCCAGGCTGTAAGGGTCGGCAGAGTGCCGCACGGCCTCGCGCAGGCGCCGCTTGATGCGATTGCGCACCACCGCATTGCCAAGCTTCTTGGTGACCGTGAAGCCGAAACGGGCTGACCCTGCGCCGGCCGACATTCTGGTCGGACCCAGATCCTCGACGGGTCTCGGCCGGCATTCCAGCGCGAAACTCGGGCAGGCCCAACGAGCACCGCCGCGCACACGTAAAAAGTGTGCACGGCGTTTGATGGTGATCAGTTGCATATCGGACCGATTCCTTCACCGGCCGCGTCTTTTCTTGGTCGCGCTTCTAGGCCGACAGCTTCTTGCGGCCCTTGGCGCGGCGGCGCGCCAACACAAGCCGTCCACCGACAGTGGACATGCGAGCGCGAAAACCGTGGCGGCGCTTGCGCACGATGCGGCTGGGTTGAAATGGTCTTTTCACGTGACGTCTCCGGAAACTTTAACGGATATTGGCTGATCCCGGCGCACGTTGGTGCCTCGGCCCGAAGACCCTGCCAGAATTCGAAGAGTGGCTTATAGTGTCAGCCTGCCGGCCAAGTCAACGAGCATGCTCGCCTGCGGTGCATTACGCTACGCAACTGTCGCCGGCACCACTGGCGGCAGATACACTTCTGGCGGATGGCCGGTTTCGGCCAGCACGGTCAGCGTCAGATAGACTAGGCTTGGCAGGGCTCCAGGCTCGGTTGGGTCGATCATTTCGTGAGGGAGATTGGCGTCCTTGTCGAACTGGTAGCGCAGAACGTCGGCGCGGTCGCGTTCCCAGATCTCGGCCGTCTCGAAAGTCACGTAATGATCGACCGAGTCGTCGGCGCCGTTGGTCACGATAACAATCGAGCCCGCTGCGGGCTTTGCCATCCGCGCCTGCCGCCGCACTGCCAGCCCCAAACGCAAGAACTCGCCCATGCCGTGGCTCGATTGGCGCTTATAGCTGTGCGGCCGGCTCGCCGCACGCGCGCGCAGGATCGGGTCCTTCCAGATCGACATGTTGGGCAGGAGCAGCGCCAGACGCAGCAGAAACGCATTGCTCCAGATGCCGAATTCCGCCAGCCCGAAAGCCGGCGCCACCAGCACCGCACGCCGCACTTCGGGTCGGTTCTGGGCGATCCAACCGGTCAGAATGCCGCCGCCGGAGATGCCCAGCACGATCACTTCGCGGCCGAGCGCCGAGGCGATATCGATGCAGCTGTCGCAGAACGCCGCGAGTTCGCGCGCGGTGGTGAAGCGCAACGCGTCGGTCGTGCTGTCGGCGTGGCCGTTGTAGGGGATGCGCGGGAGCAGCACGGTGTGGCCAGCTGCATAGAGTTGCGGCGCCCATTGGTGGAAGGAATAGGGGCAGTTGGACAGGCCGTGCAGCAGCACGAACACCTTGTCGGTCGGAGCGCCGTGCACCATCAGTTGCGGCACGCAGCGCTCGTGGATCGGTGCCTCGGGGTGGGATGTCATCTGCCGGAACCGTACCAGGGCGTCGTCATAGTTTAAGGGCGGATTGGGTTTCGACCGCAGCGACCCGGTCATCACCGGCAGCACGGCCGCAAGCAGCAGCAGAACTACGAAGGCCAGCAACCAGCCGAGCACGGCATAGTACCAGCCAACCACCATGGCGGTCGCTGCCATGGCGAGAAACAGCACCCCCAGCATCATACCGATGGTAACAAATGCCTTCATGGCAATCGACATGCAGCGCCCCCACGCAAAACCCCGTCTAGGGCGCCATCGTGTGACGGATCAATCCCTGAGCGCCGATGTTAGCAGAACTTTTCCGCTGTCAAACCGGCAGTTTGTCTCTGCCGTCAGAGCTTCCAGGTCCGGACCGGCAAGGTCTTGCGGGCCTTAGCCAGTTGCTCGTTCAGCGCTTCGCGCTTCAGCAAGCCGGACTGGGTATCAACCACCGTAATGACGGAGCCCGAATTGATGACGCCAGCCCGGATGGCGTCTTCGGGCGAGGCCCCTTCCGCGATGAAGGCGGCAAAGGTGGAGGCCAGCGCATCGCCCGCTCCGGCCGTGCCGGCAACTTTCACGATCTGGGCCGGGCAGTGAATGAGTGTCGTCTTGTTGCCTAGATAGGCGCCATTCTTGCCGTCGCTGACCAGGATCCACTTCGGCCCAAGTTCGTGTAAGGCGCGGAAGAAGGCCAGCAAAGTCATGGCATAGCCACCGCCCGACAGGCCCGTCTTGGCCATCTCCGGCAGTTCGCCCCCCTTGTCGACCGGAAGTTCCGGCCCGCCCTCGCCATAGCTCCCGACCAGCCAGGGGATAAGCGCACCCGCTTCCACCCGGTTGATGGCAAGGATGTCGATTTTGGCCAGGCTAGCTCGGAAATCGCCCTGCTTGGACGAGAGCTGCCGGATGCCTGGGTTGGTCGCGACCAGCGCGCCCTCTGCCTTGGCCTTTTCAACGATCACCGGGAAGCAGTTGGCGGATTCGTTGGACAGGCTGGAAATGTAAACCAGGCCAGCTGCGAACGCGTCCTTGGTGAGATCCTTGGGTTCCAGCAGCGTGTTGGCACCGCGAAAGGTGAAGATCGCGGCGTTGCGGTCGTGGGCCGAGATCAGCACCGAGGCGCCAGTCGGGGCGCGGCCGTCACGCAACACGTAACGCGTCGACACGCCTTCTGCCTTCAGGCGCCCCATGATGGTCTCGGCCCGATCATCCTGGCCGACTTTCACCAGAGCGGCTACATCGTGGCCGAGCCGCGCCATGCCCACGGCCGTGTTGACGGCGCCACCCCCGCAATGGGTCGAGACTTCCTGGGCCTCGCTCTTGCGCCCCTCCTCCAGCAGCAGGAACGAGGTTTCGGCATTGCGCATGACCATGCGCTCGATGCGCTCGCTGGCAATAACAGCAATGGTATCGATAAGCGCGCTGCCGATGGTCAGAATCTTCATGGGACGGCTTTCTTAGCAGGTGCGATGTTTTTCAAGTCGGGCTCGGCGGCGACGCGCGCCAGCCAGCCCCGGATGCCGGGATAGCGGGCCAAGTCGAACTCGCCCTCCTCGGCTACGTGCGTATAGGCATAGAGCGCAATATCGGCAACGCTGAGTTGCTCGCCGGCGAGGTAGGGGCCCTTGGTAAGCCGCTGTTCCATGACGGCTAGGGCCTTGTGGCCGCGCTCCCAGATCTCGGGCAATGTTGCCGCATGCTTATCTTTTTCGCCCCAGTAGGCGATCCAGTTGCGGGCTACCGCGACGTAGGGTTCGTGGCTGTATTGCTCAAAGAACAGTCACTCGAAAACGCGCGTTCGGGCCAGACCAGGGGCCGGCAGAAGACGCGTGCCTTCGCCGAAATGGGCCAGGATGGCGTTGGACTCAGTGATCACCGCCCCGTCGTCCAACTGCACGATCGGGACTTTGCCATTCGGATTGAGCGCGAGATACTGCGGCGTGCGGGTTTGCCCAGCGTTGGAATCGATCTCGATCCACCGAAACGGCCGCCCCGAAAGCGTGAGAACCGTCGAGACTTTCCAGCAGTTACCGGACGTGCTGCTGCCGTAGGCTTTGATCATTTGGGTGGTTCCTAGCATTTTGGGAGATGCCATAGCGCGTCACAACGACCTGGGCTATCCTCCTGCACCGGCCAAGACCAAGAAGCCACCTGCATCCAGGGCGCCGTCCACACATGACACTTTTGGTGCAGCCCGAAAAGAATATCGGCGATAGGATCAGGCCCCGTACTCCAGCAACAAATCCTTCGCGTCCACCTGCTGACCGGCCGCAACGGCGACGCTTGCTACCGTGCCCGCCCGATCGGCATGGATCGCCGTTTCCATCTTCATGGCTTCGATGGTGAGCAGGAGATCGCCGGCGCGGACCTTCTGCCCCGCCTTCACGGCCAGCGTCGACACCATCCCCGGCATGGGCGAGGCGAGTTGCTTGGGATCGGCCGGATCGGCCTTTTTCCGGGCCGGGGCCGCGGCCGTCTTAAGCCGGTTCGGCACGCGGATCACTCGCGGCACGCCGTTCAACTCGAAGAACACGCGCACCTGGCCCTCCTCGTCGGGCTGACCGATGATCTGCAATTGCAGGACGATGATTTTGCCGGGCTCGAGCTCGATGGACACCTCATCGCCGGGCTGCATGCCGTAAAAGAAAACCGGCGTCGGTAGCACGGAAACCGGGCCATATTCGGCACGGCGCTTGGCATAGTCTGTATAGACCTTCGGATACATGAGGTATGATGACAATTCTTCATCGTTGACCTCGGCGCCGGATTTCTCCCGGGCTTCCCTGGCGAGCGCGACAAGGTCAGCATCCTTGAGGCTGGCGCCCGGACGCTCCGTGAGCGGCTTTTCGCCCTTGAGCACCTTCTTCTGCAGCGCCTTTGGAAACCCGCCCGGCGGCTGACCGAGTTCGCCACGGAAGAAGCTCACCACTGAGTCCGGGAACGACACATCCCGCTTGGGATCCTCGATGTCGGCGCGCGTGAGGCCTGCCGATACCATGGCCAGCGCCATATCGCCGACCACCTTGCTCGATGGGGTCACCTTCACGATATCGCCGAACATGGCGTTCACTTCGGCATACGCCTTGGCCACTTGATGCCAGCGCTCTGCCAACCCCAGCGAGCGCGCCTGTTCCTTCAGGTTGGTGAACTGCCCGCCTGGCATTTCGTGCAAGTAGACTTCGGACGCGCCAGAACGCATGTCGCTTTCAAACGCCGTGTACTGCGTACGCACCGCCTCCCAATAATCCGAAAACTGACGAAGCGACGCGGGATCGAGACCGGTGTCGCGGTCGCTGCCGCGCAAGGCTTCCACGATCGATCCCATCGGCGGCTGGCTGGTGAGGCCCGAGAACGAATCCATCGCCGCATCGACCGCGCTCACGCCAGCATCGCAGGCCGCGAGCACGGTCGCCGCCGACAGGCCGCTGGTGTCATGCGTGTGGAAATGGATCGGCAGGCCCGTCTCGTCCCTTAGCGCCTTGATCAGCACGCGCGCGGCCGCCGGCTTCAACAGGCCAGCCATGTCCTTCACGCCCAGCACATGCGTCCCAGCCTTGGCCAACTCCTTGGCGAGTCCAACATAATACTTCAGGTCATACTTCGCCCGCGCCGGATCGAGCATGTCGCCCGTATAACAGATCGCCGCCTCGCTGAGCTTTCCGGACGCATTCACCGCATCGATGGCGACGCGCATGTTCGGCACCCAGTTGAGGCTGTCGAATATGCGGAACACATCAATGCCGCTGTTTGCGGCGCGGGCGACAAACGCCTTGACGACATTGTCGGGATAATTCGTATACCCTACGGCATTGGAGCCACGCAGCAGCATCTGCAGCATGACGTTCGGGACCTTGCCCGACAGGATCGCCAGCCGCTCCCAGGGGTCTTCCTGAAGGAATCGCATCGAGACATCGAACGTCGCGCCGCCCCAGCATTCCAGCGACAGCAGATCCGGCAGCCTATGCGCATAAGCGTCGGCCACCTGCGCCATATCGAATGTCCGCATGCGCGTCGCCAACAGCGACTGGTGCGCATCGCGCATGGTCGTATCGGTGAGGAGCACACGCTTCTGTTTCAGCATCCAATCGGCGACGGCCTTGGCGCCTTTTTCCTTCAGCAGCGTGCGTGTGCCGGTCGGAGGCTTTCCCGCAACGTACTTCGGCGGGCGTGGCACCAGCGCATGCGCGGGCGGTCGGGGGCGATCCTTCACCTCCGGGTTGCCATTGACGGAGACGTCCGCGATGAACGTCGCCAGCTTGGTCGCCCGATCCAGCCGCTTGGAGAAATTGAACAGCTCCGGCGTCTCGTCGATGAAGCGCGTCGTATAATCGTTGGCCGCGAATTTTGGATGGTTGATCAGGTTCTCGACAAACGCGATGTTGCTGGCGACGCCGCGGATGCGGAACTCGCGCAAGGTGCGGTCCATGCGCCGGATAGCTTCGAGCGGATCGGGCGCCCAGGTCGTCACCTTCACAAGGAGAGAATCGTAATAGCGCGTGATCACCGCGCCGCCATAGGCCGTGCCGCCATCGAGCCGAACGCCAAAGCCGGACGCGCTGCGATAGGCGGTGATGCGGCCGTAATCTGGAACGAAATTGTTCTCCGGATCCTCGGTGGTGATGCGCGATTGCAGCGCGTGGCCGTTCAGTTTGATGTCCTTTTGCGCCGGGACGTGGGACGATTTGACGTCGCCGATGACCGCCCCCTGGGCGATAAGAATCTGCGCCTTAACGATGTCGATGCCCGTGACCTGCTCGGTGACCGTATGCTCGACTTGGATACGCGGATTGACCTCGATGAAATAAAACGCGTTGGTGACGGCATCCATCAAAAATTCGACTGTACCCGCATTAACATATTTGGCGCGGCGCACCAGCTTCATGGCGGCGTCGCACACTTCCGCACGCTGAGCGTCAGTCAGATAGGGCGCGGGGGCACGCTCGACGACCTTCTGGTTGCGGCGCTGAATCGAGCAGTCGCGCTCGAAAAGATGAACAATGTTCCCGTGCGTATCGCCGATCACCTGCACCTCGACATGGCGCGCGCGCTCGACCAGCTTTTCGAGATAAACCTCGCCGTTGCCGAACGCAGCCTCCGCCTCGCGCCGGCCGGCCAGCACCTGGGATTCGAGTTCGCCCTCGTTCATGATGCGTCGCATGCCGCGCCCGCCGCCGCCCCAACTCGCCTTCAGCATCAGCGGGTAGCCGACGCCTTTTGCCAGTTTCTTGATGGACGCGGAATCCTCGGGCAGCGGCCCGGTCGCCGGCATCAAGGGCGTACCCGCCTCTTCGGCCAACTTTCGAGCCGAGACTTTGTTGCCCAGCAACCGCATGGCGTCCGGCGTCGGGCCGACCCAGGTGAGGCCGGCCGCGATCACGGCCTCGGCGAACTCGGGGTTTTCCGAGAGGAACCCGTAGCCCGGATGCA
>JAYUAJ010000052.1:0-2519 GCA_043741375.1 Hyphomicrobiaceae bacterium
TCGTCGCTGGTCGCGGCGACTGCCGAGGAACAGCGCTTCATCGAAGAAATCAAACTGTGGGCGAAGGAGGAAGCCGGGTATATTCAGATCCAAGGCACGCGACCGCAAACGCTCGCCTATGGGCTTATGGATTCGCCCGCCGGGCTTGCCGCTTGGATTGCGGAAAAGTTCCACGCCTGGACGGACCACAACGGCGATTTCGAGACCGCTGTGGCGCGTGACCGCCTGCTCGCCAATATCTCGCTATACTGGTTTACCGGCAGCATCGGCGCTTCATTCTGGCCTTACTATGACCGGCTCCACGGACCGTGGCCGATCCCGGCTGGTAAGACAGTTGACGTGCCGACTGGCTATGCGGCTTTCCCACGCGAGATTCGCCGACCACCACGCTCTATCGCCGAAAAAGACTACACTGATATCCGACGCTGGACCGTTATGGCCAATGGTGGACACTTTGCGGCTCTGGAACAGCCCGCGGCGCTAGCAGCGGATATCGCCGAATTTTTCCGACCGTTGCGAAGTAAATTTTGAGTGCAACTTGAGTGCCGCACCAGCTTCCATTGCGTCTTCTTGTGGGCTGTTTTTGGGGCGTAATTGATGCGCTGGCCGCGGCGAACATGCGGTCCATGTCATGGCAGGCAACGTGGCGTGTTGGCGTCCAAGCGCGCCTTTCCAACATCAAGGCATGAATTGCCGATCTCGTTCGCCACTCGGTCAGCTCGATCGCCATTTGCGCTCGGCCTCATCCCAGGCGGCGAGCGCCTGCAGGTCGGGGACCCAGGCGAGGCCCGTCTTCCCATCCGACGAGATGGCCTCGGGCGTCACGACCACATCAATGAGTGCCGGCCGGTTCTTGAATGCGCGGTCGAGCGCGGGGCCGAGGTCCTCTGGCTTCTCGACGCGCTCGCCGTGCATGCCGAATGCGCGCGCCATGGCCGCATGATCGGAGAACTGCAGCCGGGTCCCAACCACCTTACCATGCGTCACGGTCTGGTCGTGCACCTCGATCTGCCACGCGCCGTTGTTGGCGACCACGATTACAACCGGCGCCTTGTGGCGGACCGCCGTGTCGATTTCGATGGCATTAAAGCCGAATGCGCCATCCCCTGTCGCAACGAGAACCTGACGGTCCGGAAAGGCGAGGCTGGCGGCGATACCGTAGGGAACGCCGATGCCGATGCAGCCGAAGGGGCCTGGATCGAGCATCGTCGATGCCGACAGCCCGACGCGGCCGAAGGCGAGGAAATCGCCTCCATCGTTGATCACGATGGCGGTCGGATCGAGGCGGTCCTGGATTGCGGCGAGCACCTTGTTGGGATGAAGTCGCCCGTCCTTACCCTCGGGCGACGCGGCCATGGTCTGGCGCAGCTTCGCTGCACGTTCCTGGTGGCCGGCGCGCAGTTTACCCGCCCAGGCGTGATCGACCGCCGAGGCACGGTTGCCGGCCGCTGTAATGATCGCGCGCAACGTGGCCGCCGGCGACGCGCCGATCTCAACCACGCCGCGGCGGTTGTCACGCAATTCACCGGGCACGTCGCCGATGCGGACGAACTGTGCCTTGCCGAAGACGGCCGGCGATCCGAACGCGAGCTGGAAATCTAGGCGGCGGCCGACGGTGAGCACGACATCGGCGTCGCTCATAACGGCGCCGCGCATGGCGGCCACCACAGAGGGATGCCGGTCGGGGACGAGCCCGCGGCTTTCGCCGGTGTCGAGGTAGACGCCCTGCAGCTTGTCGAGCAGTTGGACGATTTCGTCCCCGGCCCCGCGCGCGCCGCGTCCGGAGACGACGAGGACGCGTTTAGCCGACCACAGGACATCGACAGCGCGCGCAACCGCGCCTGGATCTGGCAGCGTCTCGGTGCGGGGCTTGGCCTCGAAGTGCTCTGCCAATTGAAGCGCTTTCGGAATGTCGGCGCGCAGTGTGTCGACCGGGAAATCCAGGTAGGCAGGTCCAGGTTCGCCGCATTCGCCGAAGGCGCGCGCGATGGCCTCGTCCAACTCGGCCAGAACCAGCGACGGTTCGCGCACAGTCCGCGCGTAGCGCGTGATACCGCGCAGCATCGCAGTGTGGTCGACATCCTGCAAGCCGCCGCGGTTCTCCTGGGGGCGTGGCGCGGTGCCAGACAAGATGAGTATGGGCGCCCGCGAGACATGCGCATTGGCGATGCCCGTCATGGCATTGGTGACTCCAGGCCCGGCCGTGACCAGAGCCACACCAAGTCCCCCTGTCAACTCCGCGTGAGCCTGCGCCATGTGCACGGCGGCACGTTCATCGCGCACATCGATGATGCGGATGCCTTCCGCATCGAGGCGCATCCAGATCGGCATGATGTGACCGCCACAGAGCGCAAAGACACGGTCTATGCCTCGTGCCGCGAGTAGGCGGGCGATGCATCCAGCGGAACTATCAGGGGATATCCGCATCGACCTTTGCCCTCTCGCCTTCAGCCCAAACCTGACGCATATTTAAGCGCACGATCGAATTGGTTGTCGAGGTGAAATCTCGAGGGAGGCAC
>JAYUAJ010000053.1:0-5988 GCA_043741375.1 Hyphomicrobiaceae bacterium
GTCCTCCAGGATGTTGCCCTGATAGCGCTCAATCTCTGCAAGGGCCATGGCCAAGCCTTCGGGATCGCCGGTGAGAGCGACAGCATCGACATCAGCGTCAAACTCGCGGGTTCGCGACAGCGCTAGTTGGAGCAAGGTGCTGAGTGCGGGGGCAAGATAGAGCAGGATCGCGCCGGCCCAGGGGATGCGCGTGCTCCCCGCGAAGTACTGGGGAATGTAAAACACGATCAGCGCCAGTCCGAGCCAGGACAACACCTGCATTGCGCGCGTCATGGCATCGGCCAGCGCCATCAGGCGGAGATCGTTGTTGCGGATATGGCTAAGTTCATGGGCAAGCACCCCGGCCACACTGCGCAGACTGAGCTTGCGCAACAGGCCCTCGGTGACGGCGATCGCGCACGCGTCCGGAGTGCCAACCGAAAAGGCATTGAGCGTCAAACTGGGCACCACATAGAGGTTCGGGATCTTCGACATACCGGCGCGCGCCACCAGTTCGTTCAGGATGAGGTAGAAATCGCGGCCATTGCGGCGGTCGATCGGTTTGGCGCGATAGACGCGCATCACATACGAGGGGGGGATGTTCGGGGCCGCGAATGCCAGCAGGCCCACCCCCAGAACGGCCAGCAACAACCCCTGCCAACCTAAGATCAAAAAGGCCGCCGCCGCCATAAGCACGGTCATGCCGCCGACCAGTACGACGGTGTCGATGAGATTGCGGCTCTGCTGCAACCGCTCAGCGCGGTGTTCGATAGAGATCGCGGATGTCGCCATGCCCCAGGGGTCCCCGTTCGGTTTGGCAGCCAAATGCCAATACCAATGGCCGGGTCCCGCGACCCGGACATTTCCCCGCAAAGGTGAATATGGCGACCAATTTGGGCGCAAAGACGTCAGAACCGGCGCGTTATGTCGCCGTCGGCAGCGCTTGGCGCACCGGCCTGCAGAAGAGACAATGTTTGCGGCACTACATCCTCAATGCGCGAAACGACGTGGTAGCGGGCTTCGGCGGCCCCCGGCATGAAGGGCTTGTTCAAGAATCCGGTCGAATGCATGTGGGCCAACAAGGTCAGCAACGGGTCCCAAAAGCCGGCAATGTTGGCGATCACGACCGGTTTGCGATGTTGGCCCAGCTGCGCCCAGGTCAGCTGCTCAATCAGTTCCTCCAGCGTGCCAATGCCGCCCGGGAGCGCCACGAAGGCATCGGCACGCTCGAACATCAGCATCTTGCGCTCGTGCATATCCTTGGTGACGATGACATCCTGGATCTCTTTTAGGTGCACCTCGCGCGCCTTCAGGAAATCAGGAATGACGCCGGTCACGTGTCCGCCACCGGCCAGCACGGCCCGCGCCACCTCGCCCATCAGACCGATCCCGCCGGCGCCGTAGACAAGGTCGATCCCAGCGGCGGCCATGGCGGTGCCAAGCGTCCGCGCGCTGGCCGCAAATACCGGGTCGGAGCCTCCCGAGGCACCGCAATAGACGCAGATCGCAGGTTTTGTGCGCTTGGCGGTTTCGGTCCCAGTCATGCTAGGCAACTCCATCGGGGTGCGAATCGACGTTCACCCATAGCTTGCGACTTTATTGTCGCATCAGCAACTCACAGGCTTTCCGAAAGTCCGTGCTCGGCCTAACGTTAAGGCTAGCCGAGAAAAGGGCCACAACTCGGTCAGCTTTCGGGAGTTCATTGACACCGTTGAAGAATGAAGGAGGCCACCGCATCATGCATCGATACGGAGTGCTGTTGCCAATTTGCGCGATCATTGCTGGTTTTTCTGTTGCAGGCTACGTGGTCAGAGCGTCCGGGGAGCTGGCACCCGCCGCATCGCAACAAGCTGCCGAGGCCGCAGTTGATACGCTGCGCAAGATTCCCGACCCGATGGCTGAGGCGGCGCTTGACGCACTGCAAGCGGTAGGACAGCAAGCGCGCGCTACCGCAGGCGATGCCGTCAAAGCCATCGCCGCACTGGCCCCAATATTGCCCGACCCGGCAAGTTCTGGCGAAGCCGGATCAAACCGGCTGCAGGCGGTCGCCGTTCACGCCGCAAAACAATTGCAGTCCCTGCCGCCCCCGGTTCAGGCCGCTACCGTGTCGACCGACCCCGGAGAGATCCAAATCGCGGGCCAATCTTTGTCGGCCTGGCTGAGCACTCTGGCAGGCGGGCAAAGCGAGCCGGCTGCTCCGGCGCCCAAGACCGAAATTGCGACAGTGACTCCGCCGGCCCCGGTGCCGGCACCGCAGACGGAGGTTGCAACCCTGGCACTGCCCACGCCCGCCCTCCCGGCCCCGGTCGTCGCGCAGGTGACCGTGGCCCGTGAACCCGCCCCAGTCGCGCCCGCGCCGAGCGCAGCGATCGCAGCTAACCCGATGACAGCCGCACCTGAGCCCCACACGGCCGGGACAGTTGTCGCGCAGGCTGCCGGCGGTGCCACCGAACCGCCAGCGGGTGCGAGCGACCAGGAAAACGCCGGCACGGTCGCCAAACAACTCAATGAGCGCTTCAACGATCTGATGAAATCGCTAACCGGCTCGGACAAGCCCTCCGATTCGGCCGATACCGCAAAGAGCAACGCCGCCGAGACACCACCTGCAGATATTGCGGCGACCCCATCCTCGCCGGCGACAGGCGAAACACCGGCGGCCGTCGCGGAAGCAGCGTCCGATCTGGTGCTGTCCGCTCTGAGCTTTGCGCCGGGAGCCGACGACAAGGGCGTCATCACCCTGTCTGGCCGGGGTCTGCCCGGGAGAAAGCTGGCCTTGTTCCTTGACGACAAGCAAGTTGGCACCTCCGACGTGGCCCAGAACGGCCATTGGCTGCTGGACGTGACAGAGCCGTTGCCGCTCGGCGATCATCAAGCGCGCGCCGATCTGTTGGGCGCAAATGGCAAGGTTACGCACTCGGCGATCTACATGTTCGCGCGGCAGGCCGCGATCGTCGCCGGCGGCGAAACCACCATCGTGCCGCTGGCCAAGATGGCCACAGCGCCAGCCGAACCAGCCCCAGCCAAGCCGGCCGAAGTCGCCGCTGCTACTCCAGCCGAACCTGATGTGATAAAAATCATTCCTCCCGATCAGATGGAGAAGACAACGGCGGCCACACCTGAGCTTGCCCCCTCGCCAGCCGAACCAATCGTCACCGTAAAGCGTCAATATGCCCAGACGCGCGCCAAACCGCAGCGCCGATTGCTGGCGCGCAATGGGGTCGCGCACCCACATACCGTGGTGGTCAACGTCCACCGAGGCGCCGTTCTGGTGCGGGTCCGTGTGCCTGACGGACTGTTACGGGTTTCGGTCGCCCACGTGCTGCAGCCACGGCGAGCACGACACGGCCATCCGCGTCATGCCCAAGCGCGCAAAGCTGTTCCAAGGCGTTGCCGCCGCATCGCGGCGCGGCAACGATGATCGCGGGTGTAGCCGCCATGTGGCCAGCTTGACAGCCTGAAGGCTGGCGGCAGCGGCGCAAACGGCCTATCTAAACACTCGAAGCCTCAGTTGATCGAAAACGGGCGGGCTCGGGTCCGCCCGTTTGCTTGCCGGCCATGCGCCTGCCAAACTCCCGGGACATCCGATGACCCTTGCCACCCCTGCCGCCGAACCCATTCGCCCTACCGCCGCTGCCGCCAAACCGTCGCCGACACTGGTCAAAGTGCTGCGCGATCTGATGCCGTATATGTGGCCTTCGGGCCGGCGGGATTTGCGCATCGAAGTGGTGCTGGGCTGTCTGTCGCTGGTGGTGGCGAAGGTGGCCACTATGCTGGTGTCGTTCACTCTGGCGGGCGCCACCAACTCGCTTGCGCAAGCCACCAACGCGCAATCGCCCGAAGCCCAGCTGCGGCTCGGTGTTGTGCTCATTCCCGCCACGCTCATTCTGGCCTACGGCGTCTCGCGCGTGATGATGATGGTCCTCAATCAATTGCGCGATGTGCTGTTTACGCGCGTCTCGCAGTTTGCAGTCCGCAACATCACGACCAAGACATTCCGTCATCTGCACGATTTGTCGCTGCGCTTCCATCTGGAGCGCCGGACGGGTTCGGTCACTCGCATTATCGAGCGGGGCAACGGCGCCGTCGACAGCATCATGCGGCTCGGGGTCATGACGACGATTCCCACCGTGCTCGAACTGATCATGAGTTGCGCGGTGTTCTGGTACATTTTTGGTTTTTTCTACGTCCTCGTCGTACTCGCGATGGTCGCGGCCTATCTCTGGTACACGGTCATCGCCAGCAACTGGCGGATCGTGATCCGGAAGGAACTCAGCGAGAGCGACCGCGACGCCAGCTCCAAGGCGGTTGATAGTCTGCTCAACTACGAAACCGTCAAATACTTTGGCAACGAGACGATGGAGGCCAACCGCTATGATACGGCCATGGCCCGATACGAAAAGGCCAACGTAAAGACCTATTATTCGCTGGCCGTTTTGAATACCGGGCAAGCCGCGATCTTCACCATAGGCCTCACGATCTGCTTGCTACTGTCAGCCCGTGGCATCATCGCGGGGCGGCAGAGCGTGGGCGATTTTACCTTGATTGGCGCGCTGCTGACGCAGCTTTATATCCCTCTCAATTTTATGGGCATGGTCTATCGCGAGATCAAGCAAGGGGTGGTTGATCTCGAATTGATGTTTGGGCTGCTCGACAAGAACCCTGAGATCAAGGACAAGCCTGGCGCATTGCCATTGGTCGTCACCAAGGGGGCGGTTCGTTTCGAGAACGTCTCGTTCCACTACGATCCCGACCGGCCGATCCTGAAGAACGTGTCCTTCGAAGTGCCGCCGGGCAAGATGGTCGCCATTGTCGGACCCTCGGGCGCGGGCAAATCGACTCTCAGCCGCATCCTGTTCCGCTTCTATGATGTGGCTGCAGGCCGGGTGCTGATTGACGGCCAGGATATCCGGGAGGTGACGCAAACGAGTTTGCGTGCCGCCATCGGCGTGGTGCCGCAGGATACGGTGCTGTTCAACGACAGTATCCTCTACAATATTCGCTACGGCCGCACGGATGCGACGGAAGCCGAGGTTAGGGAAGCGGCGCGGATGGCGCAAATTGACGGCCTAATTGACCAGTTGCCGCAGGGCTTCAACACGCAGGTCGGCGAGCGCGGCTTGAAACTCTCGGGCGGCGAGAAGCAGCGCGTCGCCATAGCCCGGACCATCCTGAAAGGCCCGCCGATCTTGATGCTGGACGAGGCCACCAGCGCGCTCGACAGCCACACCGAACGCGAGATCCAGGACGCTCTTGACAAGGTGGCGGCCAGCCGCACCTCACTGGTGATCGCCCACCGGCTCTCAACCATCGTGCATGCCGATTCGATCATCGTCCTCGAACAGGGCCGCATTGTCGAACAAGGCACCCACGCCGAGCTAATGGTGAAAGACGGCCTCTACGCCAGCATGTGGAACCGTCAGCGCGAGGCTGAACAGGCTCGCGAGCAACTCGCGCAGGCGCTGCAGCAGGAGGCGGTCGTGTTGGGCAACGAGCGCCCGAACCGGGCGACACTCACGGGTACGTGACCCGGCCCGGGTCCAGCGCCTGGGCGTTATCTGAGTTACGAGCCAATCAAGCCTGTTCATCATCTGCCTTTCTCCGGCCATCGCGCGGGATGCTATACTCGCCGCTTGCTTTGGCTCGGCTCGGGAAGGCGTGACGTAGGACGATGAGCAGCTGGGAACTGATGCTGACACTGGCGGGCTGGGTGGCCCTGCTGTTGTGGGGCGTGCGCATGGTACGCACCGGCATCACGCGCTCGTTCAGCGGCCAGTTGCGCAACCTGGTGGCGCTCAGCAGCCGCACCCGGTTGATGGCGGCCGGGGCGGGGCTGGTCGCAGCCGTGCTGCTGCAAAGCTCCACCGCCACTGGGCTTGTTGTCTCGTCGCTGGTCGCGCGCGAGATCATGTCGCTCACCACCTCGCTTGCCGTCATGCTCGGCGCCGACGTGGGTACGGCCGTGGCGGCCTTCATCTTTTCGATTCATCTCACCTGGTTACCGCCGCTTTT
>JAYUAJ010000054.1:0-5984 GCA_043741375.1 Hyphomicrobiaceae bacterium
GCCAGCAGTCTTGCGAACTCTTTTTCCGTCACGGCCACCTCCGCGCAAATTGCAACGCGAACCACCTTGCTCCAACATCACGGCGGAACAGCGCCAATAGAATTTAGTAACAAAACGCCCGAGCCGGGCCTCGATATCACTAACGTTGGGATTGCTCGGCGGCTGGTAGGCAGTCGCCTCACCGTTGGCATCAACGGTGGCGATTTCGGTATGCGGGCGGGAGCTCCCCGCGTCCTCGGCAGCGTCGTCCGGCTGACCGTCGTCGGCGTTGACGGCCGTGTTGGTGACGTCTTCGCCGGTGCTCGGAACCGCGATCAGCCAGGCATTGGAGAGAACCGCATCGCCGGTGTGACGCTCGGGATCGGGGGCGTCCAAATAGCCCGCGACCACGATATGCTCGCCGATCAGGCTGTCGAGTTTGCGCTCACCGGCGGCATCGCTGGTCAGGATCTGTACGGTGCGCACGCCGTCGATCCGCACCGGCGCGCCTTCTTGGCTGGTGGCGTCCGCGCAGGCCGGGTGGGCGAGTTCGATCTGATAGCCTTTCAGGCCGGCGCCGGACTGGCTTTCCAGCCGCATCACGGCGAGTTGGCCCTGGATCGGGCGGCGGCTTGCGAGGCATCGGGCATCCGCCAGGCCGGGAAGGGCGCCTATCAGGAGGGCGATCAGAAGGCCGGATGCTTGGCGCATGATGGACCTCAAGGGGCGCTGTGGGGTTGTGCTCGCAGGCAAAATAGCATCCAAATTGTGTCTCTGCCATGATGCGAGTTTTAGCTATCAGGACCTTCCGCCATGCCCGCTCTGCTGTCCAAAGACCCGCTGCTGCAGCCCTATCAGCTGAAGCACCTGACGCTGAAGAACCGCATTATGTCGACAGCGCATGAGCCGTCCTATTCCGAGGACGGCATGCCGAAGGAGCGCTACCGGCTCTATCACGCCGAGAAGGCGCGCGGCGGCATTGCGCTGACCATGACGGCGGGGTCGGCGATCGTTGCAGCCGATTCGCCGCCGGCCTTCGGCAATCTTCATCTCTACAAAGACGAGATCGTTCCCTGGTTGACCGAGATGGCCGATGCCTGCCACGAGCATGGGGCCGCGGTCATGATGCAGATCACCCATCTCGGCCGGCGCACCAGTTGGAACAAGGCCGATTGGCTGCCGCTGCTGGCGCCCTCACCCCTGCGCGAGCCGGCGCATCGCGCCTTTCCCAAAGAGATGGAGGATTGGGATATTGCGCGCATCATCACGGCCTATGCGGACGCGGCCGAGCGGTTGAAGGCGGGCGGGCTCAATGGGCTGGAGTTCAAATGCTACGGCCACCTGATGGATGGCTTCTGGTCACCGCTGACCAACAAGCGTACCGACGAATGGGGCGGCTCGCTCGACAACCGCTTGCGCTTTTCGATGCGGGTCATCGACGCGGTGCGCAAACGGGTCGGCCCGGACTTCATCGTCGGCGCCCGGCTGGTGGCCGACGAGGATCACGCGCAGGGCATCTCCAAGGCGGAAGGGCTGCAGATCTGCCAGCGGATCATTGCGACCGGCCAGGTTGATTTTCTCAACATCATCCGTGGGAATATTGCTCACGATGCCCCACTGCAGAAGGTGATTCCGATCGGCGGCATGGCCTCGGCGCCGCATCTGGATTTTTCCGGAGAAGTGCGGGCGGCCACCAAGTTTCCGACCTTCCATGCCGCGCGCATAAATGATGTGGCGACGGCGCGGCACGCCATCGCTTCCGGAAAACTCGATATGGTGGGCATGACGCGCGCGCATCTGGCCGACCCCTATATCGTCGCCAAGATCATGGCGGGCGAGGAGGCCGATATTCGCCCCTGCGTCGGGGCAACCTATTGCCTCGACCGCATTTATGAAGGGCACGGAGCGCTGTGCATGCACAACGCCGCGACCGGCCGCGAGGCGACCATGCCCCAGGTGCTGACGGCATCAAAAGCGGCCAAGAAGCGGATCGTCATCGTGGGCGCGGGACCGGCCGGGTTGGAGGCGGCGCGCGTGTGCGGAGCGCGCGGGCATAGGGTGACGGTGCTGGAGGCGGCGCCCGAGGCTGGCGGCCAGATGCGCATGATCGTGCGCAGCAAACGCCGTTCCGAGATGAAGGGCATCGTGGAGTGGCGGTTGGCCCAATGCGAGAAGGCGGGGGTGGACTTTTGTTACAATACGGTGGCCGCGGCGGATGATGTGCTGGGGCTGGAGCCGGACATCGTGCTCGTGGCGACCGGCGGGATGGCGCAGCGGCATCCTGAGGTTGCGGGGATGGAGCTGGCCGTTACGGGCTGGGACATACTCTCGGGCGATGTCGCTCCTGGAAAAGATGTTCTGCTCTATGACGATCACGGCGGGCAGCAGGGCCTGATGGTCGCCGAGTTTCTCGGCGAGGCGGGCGCGGCACTCGAACTGATCACGCCGGAGCGCTTCTTCGCCCCCGACGTGGGCGGGCTCAATCATGTCAGCTACATGCGGGCGATGCAGACGCACAAGGTGCGCATCACCATCTGCACCAAGCTGCTCAGTATCAAGAGCGATGGCAACCGGCTCGCCGCGACGCTGGGCTCGGATTACTCGGATCGCATTGAGACGCGGCTGGTCGACCAGGTGGTGGTGGAGCACGGGACATTGCCGCTGGACGATCTCTATTTCGCGCTGAAACCGCAATCGAAGAACCTGGGCGAAATGGATTATCAGGCGTTGATCGCGGGACGGGCGCAAGCCATCGTCAAGAACGAGGGCGCGACATTCCAGCTGTTCCGCATCGGCGATGCGGTCGCTCATCGCAACATTCACGCTGCCATCTACGATGCGCTGCGGCTGTGCAAGGATTTTTGAGCAGTACACCCCGCCCCACTTGGGTCACGAACGAGTGTAAGGGTTGTCCGCAGGGCTGGGTTGTCGGGGCGCTGCGGGGCGACCCGGGAAACGTCAATCATGAGGGACAGTATGGACCCGCAAGTCAGACGCGGCATCGCCGCCGCCAGCGCCAGCGAACTGGCCGGCGGTATGATCCACACCAGTGTCAGCAACATCATCACGGCGCTGGCCTCCGGCGTGGCGCTGCTGGTCTCGGGCCTCAGCCTCTGGGAAACCTCGCTGAAGCAGCCCGATCTGCAGTTCTATCTCGGCAGTAACCTCGCTTACACGCGCGACCCCTGGGGCAGCGATGAGGTGTTCGTCTTGCCGGTGACCGTCACCAATTCGGGCGCTCGCGACGGCGCCGTGGTGTCGCTCGACCTTGACCTGAAAACGGCGGGCGGAGCGGTAGAGCACTTCACCAGCGCGTATCTCGCCGACGCGAGCTACTTCGGCGCCAATGACGACGTCAGCGCGAACAAGCATCGACCGAAGACGCCCTATTCGCCGATCGTCGTCTCCGGCCGCACGACCTTTTCCGGCGTCGTCCTGTTCTATCCCAGGGAGCCGAAACAGAAGCCCTCGGTCGAGCCAAAATCCGAAATCGAAATGACCGTACGCCTCGTCACCACCAAGCCATCGGGCTGGATCGACGAACTCCTGGCCACCACGCCGCCACCAATTTCCGTTCGCGCGGACGTGCCGAATTTCCTGCCGGGGGCCTTGTTCGTAGGAGAGTTCGCGCGGCTACGCCAGAAGGAATAGGCGCCGTAGGTTGGGTTAGCGCCACTTTGCGCGTAACCCAACATGGCCTGCCCGTGACCGTTGGGTTACGCGCGGAATGATGTTCGGCGGATGTCTGATCGTCCGTGGCCGCGCTAACCCAACCTACGGGGGCGGGGTTACAACGCCTCGTCCAGAGCCTCCAGCACACGCGTGACATCGGCGGCGGTGTTGTAGTGCACCAGCGAGAGCCGCACCACGCCAACCTCGGGATCGATGCCGAGGGCCTGCATCACGCGGTGGGCATAGAAGTGCCCAGACCCACAGCATATTTTTCGCGCCACCAGCTTGTCCACCACGTCCTGCGGCGAGCCTTTCTTGGGCCGGAATGCGATAGTCGCCGCGCGCTTATGTGGTTCGGCCGTCCGTGGGCCGATGATGCGGGCGCCCTTGTCGCCGAGCAAGGTCAGGATGCGATTGGCTTGCTCACATTCATGGACATGAAAGCGGTCCATGATGCTCTGCATGCGGGTGTGCAGGGCTGGCGCAGCGGTCTCCCCCGGCGCCATATGATGCGCATACGCCTGTTCAAGATAGTCGATGACGCCGCCCGCACAGGCAATCTCGCCATGCTGCGGACCGGCCGGCGTCAAGCGCTTGCCGAGCAGCGGTGCATTGAAGAAATGCCCTTGGTTGGCGATGCGCTCCAGGTGCTCGCGCTTGACATACATCAGGCCCTGATGCGGCCCATAGGTTTTGTACAGACTGAAATAGTAGAAATCGACGCCGAGCGCCTTCACGTCCGGCAACAGGTGCGGCGCGCAGGACACGCCGTCCACGCCGATGCGCGCGCCCGTCGCGTGCACCTCGCGCGTGATCGCCACGATGTCGTGAATCTCGCCGACGATGTTGGAGCAATGCGTGATGAAGACCAGCTTGGTGCGACCGTTGAGCAGAGTCTTGAGCTTGGACATATCCAGCCGGCCGGTCTCCTGGTCGACGGAGAACTCGCGCACGACGATGCCGCTGTTGCCATCGGCTAGCCGCCGCCACGCGCCGCCATTGGCCTCGTGGTCCTGGTTGGTGACGATGATCTCGTCACCGACGTTCAGTTCAGCCCGCAACGCCTGCGCCAGCACATAGGTGTTGATGGACGTCGACGGCCCGAACATCACTTCCTCGGGCTCAGCATTGAGCGCCGCCGTCCACAGCGCCGTCGAGCGGTCCATGTTGGCGCCTGCTTCGGCCGAGGCCGCAAAGCTCCAATAGGGCTGCACTTTCGTCGCCGTCATGAAGTGATGCAGCTGGTCGATGACAGGCTTGGCTGCATAGGACCCGCCCGCGTTTTCGCTCATGACCCATTGGCCTGTCTCGGGATGGGCGAAGGCGGGGAATTGCGCGCGGCAGAAGTCGAGGTCGAGGGGGAGCATGTGGGTCTCATGAGTGGGAAGGGGGTTCACCACTAGCTGCTCAGGCCTTTCTCGGCAACTTGCGCAAGTTCCTGACGCGCGAGGAGGGCACGACGCGAACCACTTCGATGCCCTGGTTTCCGGGCCAAATACGGTAAAATATTGTGTAGCGGTATTTGCGAAGTGCGCTGCGGCGAAGCGTTGGAACGTCCGTCAAGGGGGCGGCGCGTGGAAAATCCGCACAAGCCTTAATCGCATTTTGAATGGCGTCGGCGACCTTCACTCACCGTGCTTCGCAAAGCGACCTGTTCGGTAATCTTTGCGATGTCGCGAATCGCCTTCTTTGCGTATCGGATCGTCACTTGCGATAGCGATTAAAAACGTCACGCACCTCTTCTTCGGTTGCGTACTCGCCGCGATCAAGCTCGTCCAAGCCCTCTTGGACCAATTTCCGCTCTTCATCGCTCAAGACGTAGACTTCGTCGTCCGTGGCCGCGAACTTCTCAAGCATCTCAGCCGCCAACGCTTGCCTCTCCGGCGACAGCTCCTTCACTTTGGCGACGGCCCGTTCGAGAACCTTGATCAACTGAATGCCCTTTCAAGCGACCGAAATTACTGTCTCCACCTTACCCCCGCCCCCGGTACGGCGCCACCCCCTGGTCAGGCAGCCACAGACCCGCCGGCGGCGCGCCAGTCTGCCAGAACACGTCGATCGGCATGCCGCCGCGCGGATACCAGTAGCCGCCGATGCGCAGCCAATGGGGTGCCAGCAGCTCGTTCAGCCGCTTGGCGACCGTGATCGTCGTGCCCTCATGGAACGCGCCGTGATTGCGGAAGCTGCCGAGATACAGCTTCAGCGACTTGCTCTCGACAAGCCAATCCCTGGGCACATAATCGATGACCAGATGCGCGAAATCGGGCTGGCCGGTGACCGGGCAGAGGCAGGTGAATTCCGGCGCGGTGAAGCGGGCGAGGTAGTGCGTGTCC
>JAYUAJ010000055.1:0-2497 GCA_043741375.1 Hyphomicrobiaceae bacterium
ACGGAAAACGGCCCGAGGCGCCTGTCTGGAGCCCGAAAAGGGCTAACGGCGGCTTGTTCCGCAGCAGTATCCCGATAAAGTGGACGGGCTCCTAGTACCCGGAATCATAAATGGATCGCCCGCAGTGTCGCGGCCCACGGCCGCCCGGGGGCGTCGCGCACCTTGAGCGTAGCTCAGGCTACGCGCGGCGGCACACTCCTGCCGGATCGCCGCGCGGATCCGCGATCAGATGTACTTATCCATTTATGATTCTGGGTACTACATCAGCTCGAAACCGCTCATACAAGGCTGACATGATACCACCAGCAACGGGCGAAGTCGTCACGGTGGAGCAAAATGAGTCTGGGCCAAAACCTGCGGAACTTGCCAAAGTGAGGACCACGCGGTGGGGGCCGATCATTAGTTCGGGATTCATCCGGGGAATCCCGGCTCAATTCACGTGACGCCCCGCGCAGCCACAGCGGGGGCCGGGATCACGGCTCTCGCGAGGCTCATCAGCGGCAGTTCGATGCGGTCGTGGACGAGGATGCCGAGCGCCACGGTTGCCGCCACGATGCTTGCCGCAACAAAATCCGGCCCGAGCGGCGCGAGCCCCAGGCCGACCAGCACCGGGTTGGCGATTGGCAGTGTCACCGCCTGCAGCAGATAGATCGAATAGGAGGCATCGCCGCTGCGTATGATCCAGCGTGGCACGGGAAACCGCGGCGAGGCCGTTTCGAAGGTGACGATGCCGAGGATCAGGATGGCCAGCAGCGGGCCGTTCACGAGCGGGCGCATCGTGGCCGACACCTCCGGGAGGACGATGTAGGAGGCGAGGAACAGGATCGTGCCGGCGGCGATGATGGCGAGCGACACGCCGCGGCCGACACACGCCGTCTTGTGGACCAGGAACACAGCGTAGCCCAGAACGAACTCGATCATGATCGGGTTGGTCACGAAATTGTACCAGGTGGCTCGCTCGCCGCCCGGCGCCGCCAGTCCCAATGCGACCAGCGCCAAGATCAGGGCCGGCGCCAGCGCCGCCCGTCCGAGCAGGATCGCAACGAACACCAGCAGGTAGAACAGCATCTCGTAGTTGAGCGTCCAGCCGATGAAGACGATGGGCGTGAAGCGGTCTGCCAGCGTGGACGGGGCGAACAGCAGCGAGGCCGCGAGCCAGTCCGGCGTCACCGGCACGGAGGCTGTCAGCAATGGAAAATCCGTCAGCATGCTCAGCGCGAGCAACAGCGTGAACACCCAGTACAACGGTACGATGCGGACGATGCGCTTGCGAAGGTAGGCGAGACCCGCGCCGAGGCCCGCTGCGCCATCGGCGGTCATGGCAATGATGAAGCCGCTGACGACGAAGAACAGATCGACGCCGATGCCGCCGGCGCTGAACAGCGCGAACAGCAAGCCTGACGCATCGGGATAAAGGCGCAGCGCCTCGCCCATCGCATGGAAGCCGACCACGAGCGCAGCCGCCACGCCGCGCAAACCCTGCAGGATATCGAACTTCATGTCAGGGAACCGCTCGGGGGGCGCGTTGGGACGGCGCAGTCTACGCGATGCGCATGGCGGCGGCTAGCCGAAGCCTGCTAGGCTGTAGCTAACGATGGGATGCGATCCCGGGTCTCAGCGCTGGCGCGCTTCGCCCGGGACGGCGGTGGAGAGAGGGTGCTAATCACGCGGCTTGCCTCTGCAGAGATTCGTATTCGGCCCAACTCCCTCCTCCCGCGTTCCCGGCCAAGCGCGGCCACGGTGGCAAACTAACTCCGGGGACAGTTACCGATTTCCCTCAAATCCCGTTACGGCTGCTCTTGACCGGAAATCGGAAACTGTCCCCTCTCACCTCACTTGATAAAACTGGTATCCATCACATCTTCGATCTTCGGCATCGCCTTGATGATGCCGATTTCAAGCAGCAACTCGCCGGCTTCCTTGGAGAACGCCTGCAGCTCGCCGGCAAAGAATTTCTGGTTCGCCGCCTTGTCCTGCCAGCGCAGGTATTTCGACGAGGCGGCGAACTGTTCGCCCGACTGCTTGACGTCGGCGCCCATGATATCGTTCGCCTTGGCCGGTTCCTTGGCGATCATCTCGATCGCCTCGAAATAGCTGTCGGCCAGCGCCTTGGCGGCTTTCGGATTGTCGGTCAGGAACTTCGGGGTGCAGCCGAAGGTGTCCATGATCATCGGATAGTCGAGGGTGGTGGCGATGATCTTGCCCTTATCGGGCGCGGCGCGCACGGTGGACAAATACGGCTCATAGGTCATCGCCACGTCGTTCTGGCCGGCGACGAAGGCTTGGGCGGCGGCGGCCGGCTCCATGTTGACGACCGTCACATCTTTCACCGACAGCCCGTTCTTCTTCAGCATCCAAGCGAGCGTGAAGTAGGGCGCGGTGCCGGGTGCGGAGGCGGCCACCGTCTTGCCCTTCAGATCCTTGATCGATGCCACATCGTTGCGCACCGCCATGCCGTCGGCGCCATACGACTTGTCGAGCTGGAAGATCTGCTTGG
>JAYUAJ010000056.1:0-2495 GCA_043741375.1 Hyphomicrobiaceae bacterium
CCTGGGGGCAGATGGTCGAAAAGGCCAAGTTCGGAGCCGCCCTGGCCAGCGATCTGGCGCAAAAATGGTCCGAACAGCGCGGCGATCGCTTGGCCGCAGCGCCGCTGCAGGTTCAGCCGCAATCCATTAACGATCTGATCGGGGCCCAAGCTCCGCTCATTCCCGACGCCGCCCAACCGGACGCCACTGCGCTCGATCCCGCGGTTCAATGGAATCCGTCGATCAACGGCTAGTTGCCGCCAAAATTGATGTCGCGGCGGGCCGATTTGATGCCGATGACCTCGCCGACGATGATGTCGAACCCGGCCATGACGGTGAAAAAGAAGAACACCGAGGTGGCGCAGCGCGGCACCAGCAGGAACTCGACCAGGAACAGCACGAACAGCAGCGGCGAGAGCAGCCGGTCTATCAAGCCGAAGCCAGTCGTATAGGTCGATTTGATCATCTCGAAGGCCAGCAGGATCAGGCCAAAGGTGAACATTGCGTCGCCCAGCCGGAAGCTGACCGGCCCGCCCGGCAACGACAGCGTGAACAGCTCTCCGCCCATGCGAATAATGGTTGTTCCGTCGGCGGCGAGGGCGGGAGCGCCGTAGAAGACCTCGTTGATGCGATCGGCAGGCAGGCCCGAGGCGAAAACGATGGCGTTGTAGAGAATGAAGGCCAGAATGAGCAGCGGAAGGGCTCTCAGCGTCATCGTCGATCTCCCCGTCATGCGACCTTGAGTGTGGCGCAGCGGGACTATGCCTTTTTCTGGCGGGCCGTGGCAATGGGGCGTGTTGGACGCAGGTTGGGCGGGGGGCGGTCGGCCGCGCTCGCGTCGCCCCCTTCCCTTTTGGCCCGTTCCCGTTCAGACTGTCCACGTGACGATCCTCAGCGAGATTATGGAGGCCACGATGACCCACACGATGCGAACGACGACGAACGCACCCTGTTCATCAACGTCTTCACAAGGATCGTCATGTCATCTGCAAGTCTTGTCATTCCAAGCGCACCGCCCATCCCGGGCCTGATCTTCCGGCCATGAACGCGGCTGCCTATTCACCTCTTATGGCGCAGATCGCTCTGCCGGTGCATGCATGGACAATTGGGCGGCTCGCGCTTAAGTCGCAAGCATGACCATCCCGCATCCGACAGCCCGCCGCTTCTGCCTCCTGCTTGGCGGCGCCCTTGCGCCGACGCCGCGATTGCACGATCAGCTACGCGAGGTCCGGACAATCGCGGCCGATGGGGGGATGGAGTACGCGGCGGCGTTGGGCCTCACACCAGAACTTTGGGTTGGCGATTTCGATTCAGCCTCGCCCGAACTGGAGGCCGCTTATCGGAGCACGCCGCGCGAGGTGCATCCGACCGACAAAAGCAGAACCGATGGCGAGATTGCCGTGGATTCGGCACTGGCTGCAGGCGCGACGGACTTGATCATCGTCGGTGGACTTGGCGGGCAGACGGATCACGCGCTGGGCAACATGGCGCTGTTGCTGGCGCTTGCAGGACGGGGCGTTCCAGCCTTCGCCACCAGCGGCCGCGAAGAGGCCTATCCGCTCACCCCCGGCCGCTTCGACATTGATCTCGCGCCCGGTTCACGGCTCAGCGTAATCGCTCTCTCCCCCTTGTTCGGGCTGGATATTTCCGGCGTGCGCTGGCCGCTCGAAAAGGCCGATGTGAAGATTGGCAGCACCTGGACGCTTTCGAACGTCGCAACCGGGCCTGTTTCGCTCGGGCTGATCAGCGGAACGGGGCTCGTTCTGGCCTATCCCGTCAACGCCTGATCCACCGCTAAATCCCTGGGCGCATTGCGACAACCGCCCCAATCCACTACCTGTCGCCAATGACCCAGACCCTTCTCATTGTCGACTTCGGCAGCCAGGTGACGCAGCTGATCGCGCGGCGCGTGCGCGAGGCCGGCGTCTATTGCGAAATCCACCCGTTTTCCAAGGCTGAGACCGCGTTCGAACGTCTTTCTCCGGTGGGCGTCATCCTCTCGGGCGGCCCCAACAGCGTCTATTGGACGGACGCGCCGCGCTGCCCGCAAAAAATCCTCGACGCGAAAACCCCGCTGCTCGGCATCTGCTACGGCAATCAGACCATGGTGGCGCAATCGGGCGGCGCAGTCGAAGGCGGGCATGCCGCCGAGTTCGGACGCGCTGAGCTCGAGGTCGTCGCCGATAGCCCCCTGTTCGCCGGCCTCTGGAAAACCGGCGAACGCGACACCGTCTGGATGAGCCACGGCGACAAGATTACCGCCATCCCGGAGGGGTTTCACGTCATCGCCCGCTCGCCCAATTGCGAGAATGCAGCCATCGCCAACGAGGCGCGCAAACGCTATGGCGTGCTGTTCCATCCGGAAGTCGCGCATACCCCCAAAGGCAGCATGCTCATCCGCAATTTCGTGCGCGGCATCTGCGGAGCGGGCGGCGACTGGACCATGGCGCAGTTCCGCTCGGCGGAAATCGAGAAGATCCGCAAGCAGGTGGGCAAAGCGCGGGTCATCTGCGGCC
>JAYUAJ010000057.1:0-5947 GCA_043741375.1 Hyphomicrobiaceae bacterium
TGGGGCCAGCAAGGCGGTTCTCCACCCTGTCTGTTCTTTTCCATCCTCTGCCCTGCCGCGCATCGGCCCGGCTCCGCTCGGTTTCGGCATCGCAGCCATCGATGGGCGCCTGCCGGGACAAGGCCTGCAAGGCAATGGCCTGCATGAACTGAAGCCACGCACCGCGCGCGATACCGCCAGCGCCTTGGCCCTGGCGCTGACGCTTGGCCGTGGGGACGGGACCCGGCCACTGCTGATGGTGCTCGCGGCACGAGCCGCCAGTGAGCATGGCCTGCCCTATGGGCCAGGCCTCGCGCAGCTTGGGCTCGATCCCGGACGGCTCATCATCGTCACGGCAAACCGCGCCGCCGACGCCCTGTGGGCAATCGAGGAGGGCCTGCGCTCACGCACGCTCGGCGCCGTGATCGCCAGCCTCGACGGGGTCGCTATGCTGCCGGCGCGCCGCCTGGTATTGGCGGCAGCCGAGGGGGCGACACCCTGCTTAGCGCTCACCGGCTCCTCCAGGGCTGGCATCAGCGTCGCTCATACCCGCTGGCGCATCGCCAGCCTGCCCAGCGCACTGCATCCCTTCGAAGCTGCCGCGCCCGGCGCCTGGCGCTGCGCCCTCACCCTGGAACGCTGCCGTCAGGGTCCCGGCGACCTCAATTGGTCTTTGGAGTGGAGTGATGCGTCGCATTCTTTCGGTCTGGTTGCCGCAGTTCCCCCTGGAGCGCTTGCAGCAGCAGGAGCCAGGCAGCGTACCGGCTGATCTGCCGTTCGCGCTGGTGATCAACCACGGCAGCCGGCTCAGCATCTATGCCGCCAATGCCGCTGCGGCGAAGGCCGGCATCCATCCCGGCATGGGGCTCGCCGACGCCCGCGCCATCGCACCCGCGCTGCTCTCGCGGCCGGCCGAACCGGCGCGCGACCACAAGGCCCTGCTACGGCTCGCCCGCTGGTGCGCCCGCTACGGCCCCGCCTTCAACACCGATGGCGCCGATGGGCTGTGGGTCGACACCACAGGGGTGGCGCATCTGTTTGGCGGCGAGACAAAACTGCTCGGCGATCTTTGCCGGCGTCTGGCGGGCTTCGGCCTGACGGTGCGCCCTGGATTGGCCGATGGCTTTGGCGCGGCCAGTGCGTTTGCCCGCTTTGCCCCCGGCTTGCAACTCTCGGCCCGTATCGCCCCGTCCGGACTGGCCAGCAAAGCCCTCGCCGGCCTTCCCGTCGAAGCGCTGCGGCTGGACGCAGCCACCGTGCGCCTGCTCATGCGTCTCGGCCTGAAGCGCATCGATCAGCTCAAAGCCTTGCCGCGCGCCAGCCTGCAACGCCGCTTTCCCAGCCGGCAGGCGGTCGAGGCGGTGCTACTGCGGCTCGACCAGGCCCTGGGGCGGGAAGAGGAGCCGCAAAAGCCTCTGGTCCCGCCGCCCGAACATGTCGTGCGCGCCGCGTTCACCGATCCCCTGATCGCCAGCGAGGGGCTGGAAAACGCGCTTGCCGCGCTCGCCCAGGAGCTTTGCGCCGGCCTCGAACATGCCGGCCGCGGCGCACGCCGCCTCACCCTCACGCTCTATCGCAGCGACGGCACCCGGGCGATGCTGCGCGCGGGCCTCAGCCGGCCAAGCCGCTCGCCCGCCCATCTTTTCAGTCTGTTACGCGGCAAGCTTGACAGCATCGATGCCGGCTTTGGCATCGATCTGATGCTGCTCAACGCCTATGACAGCCAGCCGCTGGCGCCGGATCAGAAGCCGCTCGCGGTGCTGCCTCAGACGCAACCAGAGACCAGCAGCCAAGCCATCGCCGGCCTGATCGATCGCTTGAGCGGCCGGCTGGGCGCTGGCGCTGTGCTGCGGCTTGAGCCGCGCGCCAGCCACCTTCCCGAGCGCGCCGAAGTTTTGGTGGCCGCGCTTGACCAGCCCGCGCACGCCCTAGTTGAGCCATCGCCGCAATCGCACAGCTCACGCCCCCCTCTGCTGCTGGCCCGTCCCGAACCGATCGAGGTGGTGGCCGAAGTGCCCGAAGGTCCGCCCCGCCGCCTGCGCTGGCGGCGCGGCCTGGCCCGCATCGTGCGTGCCGAAGGCCCCGAGCGCATCGCACCCGAATGGTGGCGCGAAATCGGCGCCCGGCCCTCGCGCACCCGCGACTATTACGTGGTCGAGGATGACACCGGCATCCGGCTCTGGGTGTTCCGAGACGGGCTGCACGGGCAGGGTGACAGCCCGAGCGAGTGCGGGCACGGATCTCCCGATGAGCCCGCTCCCAAACCGCCCGGCTGGTTCGTGCATGGCCTGTTCGCATGAGCCGCCAGCCCTTGACAGCCCCACAGCAAACGCCGATTGCAGCCGCACTGGCAGTCGCTCAACCCAACGGGCTTGCCATCAGCCCCCGTCGGAGCAGAGCCCCCCCCGTGTCCCTCAACCTGCCGCCAATCACCCTCGGGTTGCTGATCGCCTGCGTTGCCGTTTTCTTCGGCCAGCAGAGCTACGGCGACACCATCACCGAGCAATTCGCGCTCTGGCCGTTCGGTCCGCTGTTCCATATCTGGCAGCTACTGACGTACTTCTTCCTGCATGGCAGCCTGCAGCATCTGATCTTCAACATGCTGGGACTGGTCACGTTCGGCAGCGATCTGGAGCGTCTCTGGGGGCCGCGCCGCTACATCTCGCTGATCCTGATCAGCACCATCGCCGCCGCGCTGATACAGCAGGCCGTCTCCTACTCCAGCGGGGCGCAATTCCCGACCGTTGGCGCATCGGGCGGCATCTACGGCTTGCTCCTGGCGTTTGCGCTGACCTTTCCAAACCGCACACTCACGCTTATTTTTCCACCAATCCCGATGAAGGCGCGCACCTTTGCGCTGGTGTTTGGCGGCATCGAGTTGTTCAGCGGCGTCACCGGCTCGGTTGCGGGCGTTGCCCATTTCGCCCATCTCGGCGGCATGCTGGGTGCGCTCATTCTCATGCTGTTGTGGCGCCTGGAAGACGCCGAAGCCAGGCGCTGACACGACACCGCCAGCTCAACTCACGAAGGATCGCCGCCATGACTCGTGACGAAATCCTCGCCCTGCCGTCCATGCCGCCCGGCAATCCCAGTTACCCAAAGGGCCCCTACCGGTTCCTCGACCGCGAATACTTCGTCATCGTCTACGAAAGCGACCCGGCAGCCATCCGACGTCTGGTCCCCGAACCCTTGGAGCCCGACCGCACGAACCAAGTGTTCTACGAATGGATAGAAATGCCCGATTCGTCGGGCTTTGGCAGCTATCACGAATCCGGTGTGGTCATTCCCTGCACCTTCAAGGGCGAGGCAGTGAACTACACCTGCATGATGTTCCTCAACGACGAGCCGCCGATCAGCGCCGGGCGCGAAATCTGGGGATTTCCCAAACGCTGGGGCGAGCCTGAACTGTCGGTGCGCAAGGACACCCTGACGGGGACGCTGCACTACGCCGGCGAGCGCGTGGCCATGGGCACCATGCCCTACAAGCACCACAACCTGATCACCGATCCGGCCACCCGCAACGACGCGCTGAAAAAAACCTCAGTTAACCTGAAGTTGATCCCCGACGTTACGGGCGGCCCGGCCATCGCACAGCTGGTGGCCTACAATCTCACCGAGATCGACGTGAAGTTCAGTTACGGCGGGCCGGCGCGGCTGCACCTGGTGCCGCATGTCAACGCCCCGGTCGCTGACCTGCCAGTGGTCAAAATGATCGGTGGCCGCCATTTCAAGGCCGACCTCACGCTGCCCTATGGCCGCGTGATGCACGACTACCTCACTGCGGCGGGAGCCGCGTCGGGCCGCAAGAAGTGACCACGATTGCCGACACCGCCGAACCCGTGTTAGTGAGACTGTAGATGCGGGCGTAGCTCAATGGTAGAGCTGTAGCTTCCCAAGCTACTGACGAGGGTTCGATTCCCTTCGCCCGCTCCAGTCTTCGCTCGCGAAGCGAAGCGATGGCTGCCACGCCGAAGCCCACGAAGGCTGGCTGGTTTCACGAGCTTCGGCTCGGCAAGCCGATGCGAACGACACGCCCCGTGCACAGCACAGCCTCAAATCACCGCGAACCCGAAGCGGTTGAGGTCGAGCGTGCGAAAGCCACCATAGATGATGAGTTCGGACATGCCGCGCCCAATGGCCAGATATTATGCGCGGGTCATTGCCCATGTAGCGCTGAAAGTTCTTCACGACATCGGCGCCAAACTGCGAAATTCGGACGTTAGTCTCGGCACTGAACTGTTGGCGGATGCAACTGTTGGTCAGTGAGGTGGCCGCGAATTGGTAGGAAGGGTCGCGCTCCGCCAACAGCACAGACCCCGTGAAGTCAGGGTTGTCCATCGCAATCGGCGCGGCTGAAGCTTGCTGTGCCATCGAAAGTCAGGTCCTGCCGGCCATCATGATCGCATGCATCGCAACCGCAGCGGCGTTCGACACATTCAGGCTCGCCAATCCGCCGCTGGTCGATATCCGGCAGGTGACATCGCAATTCTCGCGCGTCAAACGGCGCATACCAGTGTCTTCGGCGCCCAATACCAGAACCGTGGGGCCGCTGATCTTCTGGGCCTCCAGCAGGCCCTCGCCTTGGCCATCGAGCCCGATCCGAAAATATCCAACCTCGGCTAGTTGTTCCAGAGCGCGCGCCAGGTTCGGCACCACGGCCACCGGTACCAGCTCCAGCCCACCCGACGCAGCCTTGGCCAGCGTACCCTCCAAGGGAGGCGAGTTGCGCGCGGTGAGCAACAGGCCGCGCGCACCAAAAGCAGCGGCCGAGCGCAGGATGGCGCCGACATTGTGGGGATCGGTGACCTGGTCAAGGACAATAATCAGGTCGTTGCGCTTGCCCGCCAAAGGCGACAGGTCGCGTGGGTCGATGTCGGGGAGCGGTTCGGTGTCCAAGAGCACACCCTGGTGCACCACATCGGCGCCGGGATCGCGATCGAAATCGCGCGCATTGACGATCTCCGGGGTGACACCGCGCGCCTCCATCGCAGGGGCTAGCCGCTGGCGAGCGTTTTCGGTCAGGCGAAGACGGCGGATAACGCGGTTGGGGTTGCCGAGGGCCGCCTCGACGGCGTGGATGCCCCAGAGCCGAACATGGGTGAGATCGGGCTTTCCGCCTCGTGTTTCGCCGCGTCCGCCCTCTTTGGAACCGCCGCGATGGACTTTGTTGCGCATTCTTGTGTTATGCTCATTTTGAAGGAAAACTGTGGATAAACCAGCTTGGACAAAGAGGTAGCGAGCCCGGCGCGCTGGCCTGTCAAGTGGAAAACGTTTTGAGGCTCCCGATTGCTGTTGACAGCCCCAAGCGAAGCCACCATATACAGCGCCTCGCCTCAGCGCGGATCGCGCGCGGGGTGCGTTTCTTTGGGCCAAATCCTTGAGGCAAGCCAGCGGGTACTTTGCGTGCGGAGCCCCGGAAACACGAGCGACATCAATTCGGAGAGGTGCCCGAGTGGCTAAAGGGGACGGACTGTAAATCCGTTGCGTAAGCTACGCTGGTTCGAATCCAGCCCTCTCCACCAGCCTTTGCTCGCGAAGCGAGCGAAGGCTGCCACGCCGAAGCCTACTTAGGCGAAGGCGGACCGTGGTTGCGAGCTTCGGCTCGGCAAGCCGGAGGCGCGGTTCGTAACGTGGACTCAAGACGAAAAGACATTGCGGGTGTAGCTCAATGGTAGAGCCGTAGCCTTCCAAGCTAATGACGAGGGTTCGATTCCCTTCACCCGCTCCAGCCTTCGCCCGCCATGGCTGCCGCGCCGAAGCCTACTTCAGGCGAAGGCGGGTTGGTTCCGCGAGCCATGGCTCGGCAAGCCACCTGCGACTTTGACTTTAGACGTGACGACCCAACGACGAAAACGAAACGAGTAGAGAAAAATGGGCAAGGCAAAATTCGACCGCTCGAAGCCCCACTGCAATGTGGGCACGATCGGACACGTGGACCATGGCAAGACGACGCTGACGGCGGCGCTGA
>JAYUAJ010000058.1:0-5931 GCA_043741375.1 Hyphomicrobiaceae bacterium
GGCGAGATCCCATTCTTCGTTTCGATCCGCGGCGAGGATGCCGCCGAAATCACGGGATATTGGCAGAAGCTCTGCAAGGGCTCGACCGTCATTCGGCCACTCGAGCCAGCGCCGTGGGCGAAGCTTTACGGGATGGTGAAGGACCGGTTCGGCGTCACTTGGGTCTTGGACGTCGTGGCTCCTTACGCCCCGTCCTGAAGGACGAGGAAAGCTGTATGAGGCGGCTTAGCGGCCGCCTCATACTACCGCTACCTCTCAAAGCAAATTAGCCAATTGCCATGACACAAACGTCGAACCGCTACTGCTGGAGTATTCGCATGATCGTCGTTACCGGAGCCACAGGCCAACTCGGCAGAGCCATCGTCAAAAATCTCGCCGGTCGAGTGCCTGCGGATCAACTGGGTGCCAGTGTTCGCGATCCGGCAAAGGCCGCTGATCTGGAGGCGCTGGGCGTGCGGGTGCGTCGCGGCGACTTCAGCGATCCTGACAGCCTTGAGCACGCCTTCGAAGGCGCGACGCAGGTGCTGATTGTGTCGTCCAACGCGCGGGCGTCCGGCGGCGATCCGCTTGCTCAGCACCGCTCGGCTATTGAGGCCGCGCGCGCCGTGGGCGCACGGCGGATCGTTTACACCAGCCACATGGCTGCTGGAGCCGCATCAGCCTTTCCGCCCATGCACGATCATGCCGCGACAGAGACGATGCTCAAGGACTCCGGGTTGGCCTGGACCGCGCTGCGCAATGGCTTCTATGCCGCGAGCGGTATCGCGCTAATGGGCGATGTGATGACCACGGGAGTGATCGAGACGCCGGCGGACGGCAAGATCGCGTGGACGGCGCACGCAGACCTCGCCGAAGCCGCCGCGATCATCCTGGCGGATGAGGGCGGCTATGACGGGCCGACGCCGCCGCTCACCGCATCGCAGGCGCTCGATTTTGGCGACATGGCTGCTATCGTGTCACAAGCAATGAACAAGCCCATCCAACGGGTAACACTCTCCGACGCGGCCATGCGGGCCAAAATCGTGGCGCGTGGCGCGCCAGAATCGGCCGCAGCAATTCTGCTGTGACTCTACGCCGCCAGCCGCAACGGCGAATTCGCGACTTGCGATCCGACGCTCGGGCGGCTTCTGGGCCGCAGCCCGATCACCATGCGTGAACTGATAGCTGCAAAGGCGGCCATGCCGCCCCAAATGGCGGAATGAACAAACGGTAGCACTGCCGGCGCCGGGGGTCACGACTCCCCCCCGTGACAAGCCGTCGGCGCTCGGCTATCCCCTCGCCCATGCTCCATTTCAACGAACTCACGTATCGCATCGAGGGCCGGATGATCCTCGACCGGGCCACGGCCGGCATTCCGGCTGGGCACAAGGTCGGCCTGGTCGGACGCAACGGCTCGGGCAAGACGACGCTGCTCAAGATCATCGCTGGCGATATTCATCCCGACGATGGCGGGGTCAGCTATCCCAAGTCGGCCCGGCTCGGCATTGTGGCGCAGGAGGCGCCGGGTGGACCCGAAAGCCTGCTCGATTGGGTGCTGGCCGCCGACACGGAGCGGACGGCGCTGTTTGCCGAAGCCGAAACAGCCACCGATCCCGAACGCATCGGCGAGATCTACGCCCGGCTCGATGACATCGACGCGCATTCAGCCCCCGCGCGTGCGGCGACAATTCTCTCCGGCCTTGGCTTCGATGAGGCAGCGCAGGCGCGCCCGTGCGGTGAATTTTCGGGCGGCTGGCGCATGCGCGTTGCGCTCGGCGCGATCCTGTTTTTAGAACCGGACGTGCTGCTGCTGGACGAGCCCACCAACTATCTGGACCTTGAGGGGACGCTCTGGCTTGAGACCTACCTGAAGAACTATCCGCACACCGTGCTGATGGTCAGCCACGACCGCGACCTGCTGAACCGCGCGGTTGGCCACATCCTGCATCTGGAGCGTGGCAAACTCACGCTTTACGCCGGCGGTTACGACGACTTCGAGGAGGCCAAGCGCGAGCGGCAGCGGCTCGATTCCAAAATGAACAAGAAGATGGAGGACCAGCGCAAGCACATGCAGGCCTTCGTCGATCGCTTCCGCTACAAGGCTTCGAAGGCGCGCCAGGCGCAAAGCCGGTTGAAAATGCTGGAGAAAATGCAGCCAATCGCCGAGTTCGCGGCCGAACGTGTGGCGCCATTCCTGTTTCCGAATCCTGCCAAACTTCTTGCCAACCCGATGATCCAGCTGGATCACGCCATTGCCGGCTACGAGCCGGGCAAGCCGATCCTGCGAGGCCTGAACCTGCGCATCGATCAGGACGACCGCATTGGCCTGCTGGGCCAGAATGGCAACGGCAAATCCACCCTCGCCAAGCTGATCGCGGGGCGGCTGACGCCGCTCGACGGCCGCCGCAAGGCCTCGGACAAGATGACCGTCGGCTTTTTCGCCCAGCACCAGATGGACGATCTTCCCGATCAACTGACGCCGTTCGACCACATGGTGCGGTTGATGCCCGACGCGACCGAGGCGCAGCGGCGGGCGCGGCTTGGCCATATCGGCTTTGGCAACGATAAGGCGGGCACGGAGGCTTACAAGCTCTCGGGCGGCGAGAAGGCGCGGCTGCTGTTCGCCATCGCCGCCTTCCATGCCCCGCATCTGATGATCCTCGACGAGCCGACCAACCATCTCGATGTCGATGCGCGGGAAGCTCTCGTCATGGCGCTGAACGATTTCGAAGGCGCTGTGATCCTGATCAGCCACGACCGGCACCTCTTGGAAGCCAGCGTCGACCGGCTGTGGGTGGTGCGCGACGGAACGGTCACCAACTATGATGGCGACATGTCGCAGTATCGGCGCGAATGCCTCGACGAGCGCAGCGGCCGCAAGCGCGACAAGGGCAGCGCGGGGGCCGGAGTGGCTGGCAGCAGCGCCAACAAATCCGAACAGCGCAAGTCCGGAGCCGATCGGCGAGGTGACGTCGCTCCGTTGAAAAAAGCGGCCGGTGCTGCGGAAAAAAAGGTGGCCGATCTCCAAGTAACCATTGCGGGCTACGACAAAAAACTCGCGGATGACAAGTTGTACGCGCGCGATCCGGCCAAGGCGTCGCAACTGGCCAAGGAACGCGGACAATTCCTGAAGGACCTCGATTTGGCCGAAGCCGCCTGGCTGGTGGCAACCGAAGCCTACGAGGCGGCGGTATCGGAGGCGGCGGCGTAGTCAGGCTACGACACGCCGTATCCGCCCCTTCCACCCAACCTGTTGATAGCGTGCCCACATCGCTGGCCATTGTGACGCAGCGACCGCATCCTGTTCGGAGCGATTCGCCGTATTCTGGCCGCATGTGCGCCGCGCTCGTTACGCAATTATCAACGTTACTGATCTTTAACGATTTCCCGGGATGCTGTCCTTGTCAGCGTCAGCCGTTCCCGGGGCCAGGGACCGGCTCGTGGTGGGAAGTGGCCGGCACCCGAGGACGTGAGCCGGACAACGGTTCTAATGTCAGCCTGAGGACGGGGAGCCAATCTTGAAGACAATTTCGCGCCTTTGCGCCGGCGTCGCCATTGCTGCGGCCCTGGCGAGCCTCACCGCTGTGTCGTTTTTGCGCGCCGACGCCAACGGCGAACGTCTGATCGAACTTCACAACATCCACACCGGCGAAGACATTTCGATCGTCTACAAAAAAGACGGTCAATACATCCCCGATGCCCTGGAAAAGCTGAACTGGTTCCTGCGCGACTGGCGCGCCAACAAGTCCACCAAGATGGACCCGCATACCATTGATCTGGTGTGGGAGATCCATCAGGAACTCGGCTCCAAAATGCCGATCCATTTCGTTTCGGGCTATCGTTCGCCTGGCACCAACGAGGCCCTGCGCAAGGCCGGCGGCGGGCAGGCCAAGCACAGCCAGCACATTCTCGGCAAGGCCATGGACGTCGCGTTCCCTGACGTACCGGTGCAGAAGCTGCGCTATGCGGGACTGGTGCGCGAGGCTGGCGGCGTCGGATATTATCCGACCTCGGGCGTGCCGTTCGTACACATCGATTCGGGTCCAGTGCGGATGTGGCCGCGCATGCCGCGCTACGAACTGGCGCTGTTGTTTCCCAAGGGCCATTCGAAATTCACGCCGGCCGATGGCCGCCCGATCAGTGTCGCCGACGTCGGTTATGCGCGCTCGCACTTCACGCAGATGGCCGACGCAATTTCTGCGTTCCACCAGTTCCGTGCTACGCCGCACGACCAGACCATGGTGGCGAGTATCGATCCGGACGTGACCGGCGGCGGCGGCAAGCAGACTCAGATGGACGCATCGCAAACGGCCGACGTGGCTGAGGAGACGGCCTCGCTGCCACCACCCGAGCCGGCGGCGAAACCCACGCCGGCCCCGCGCCCGGTTCTGGCCGCGCTTGAGCCACCTGCGCCCAGCCCGGCAAGGCCGGCCAAGGTGATCGTCAAATCCAGCAAGCCAGTGGTTGCGCACATCGAGCTGGCCAGCCTGACGGACATCATTCCGCCGCGACCTGCGCTGGCCGTGCGGCCCGCATCGGCGCCCGCAAAGTTCGTGACGGCGAGCCTGGAAGCGCGTGATGTCTCGCTGGCCGTCGCCGCAACTGTCACGGCCAAGCCAAAACCGGCAGCCGAGCGGATGGAGCAGGTGACGCCGCCGGAGCCGGCCGAGGCCACCAGCGGAGGCGCCTTTCTCAACCAGAACGGCTGGACCGCCGGTCCCGAATATGACGAGGATCACGATAGCGAGCTCAGTTACCGCCCCTTCCCGCTCGGCGACTTGATCGACGCGACCCCCAGCATCGACAACCCAATCCTGGCGCACCTTTCCAAGCCGGACCTGGAAGCGGCCCATCGCTCGATTGGCAGCACCGAGGGAATCGGAATGTCGTTTCGTCCCGAGCTGAAAGTGGCCGAGTTGATGCTGTCGGATGGCTTTTCGGGCCGCGATGCTACGACAGACCTGCTCGCCACCGCCGACCCCTCCGCCAAACAAGGCGGCCGGTTGGTCAAAACCGCTAGCAGCAACCCCGGCTAGAGCGCTTCAGGAAAAGTGTGAAGCGGTTTTCCGATAAGAAGCGCGACCAACCAGCCGCGCAGCGTAGCTGGCGCCGCACAGGATAACTGTGCGGATGGCGGTGAGTCGCCATTCGCACAGCGCGGCTGGTCGGCTTGAGTGAACGTCCGGTTTCCGTCAAACCGCACGCCTTTGGGTCAATACGACTGCATGGTCTTGGTCTTGTGTTCGGTGGCCTTCATGACCTTGCGGTTCTTGTTCCAATTGGCCTCGTCATCGAGCTTTCCAGCGTCCGCGCGGAACTGTTCGGCGATCGGCGCGGCAGCCGCAACACCACTGCTGGCGGCCTGCTGATCGAGCTCCTGAGCATAGCCATTCAGCAGCTTCTTGGCGTCTTCGACCTTGCCCTTGTCGCGCAGTTGAACTGCTTCTTCGTGCACTTCATTGGCCAGCTGGGTCGTGATATCGCCCATCACAGCCTTGTTCAGGCTCGCCTGCTCGTCTTCGGCTTTCGGAGTGATCCGAACCGAAACCTGCGAGCGATCGGTGATACGCTGGGTCTCGCCCATGGCACTGTAGCTCAGTTCCACATCGGCCACCGAGAGATCGCCCGCCGATGCGCCCGCAGGTACCTCCAGCTCAAGCACCGCGTATTTCTGTTGCTTGCCGTAAAGCTGGTTGAGATGCAGCGTTGCCACACCGTCACTGATCTCGGCCTCGTGCCCAAGCATGCGCGTCGGCTTGAAGCCCTTGTGGCACTCGATGCGGATGATCAGGTCGTGTGCCACCACCGACAAAACATCGCCGAACTCCTTATTGAATATGTCGACCAGCTGATCGGATCGCTCGACAAAGGCGTGGTTGCCATCTGACGCATACGCCAGTTTCGTCATGAGGTCCTCGTTGTAGCCGAGACCAAGACCAATAGTCGTTATGC
>JAYUAJ010000059.1:0-2479 GCA_043741375.1 Hyphomicrobiaceae bacterium
CCGGGCACGACTTCATGCCTACGCCGCGTCGTTGCCATGTGGCACCGGCCATCGACGCTCTGTGTGCCCATGGGCTCGCCCGCACCGTTCAACTTGCCATGAACCGCCCCGGCTTTCCCGGAGGCGATATTGTTGGAGTCAGGCGGCCATTTTGGGTTGATCCAACATGGCATAGTAGCGCGCTTCGGCTTCGGCGGGCGGGATATTTCCGATCGGCTCGAGAAGCCTTCGGTTGTTGAACCAGTCGACCCATTCCAAGGTTGAGAACTCGACGGCTTCGAATGACCGCCACGGCCCACGTCGATGGATCACCTCCGCCTTGTAAAGCCCGTTGATCGTCTCGGCGAGGGCGTTGTCGTAGCTGTCGCCAACGCTGCCCACCGATGGTTCGATGCCAGCCTCGGCCAGGCGTTCGGTGTATTTAATCGAAACATATTGACTACCGCGATCGCTATGATGCACAAGCCCGCCCTGTTGCGTGGGCCGTCTGTCATGCAGAGCCTGTTCCAGAGCATCGAGCACGAAGCCCGTGTGCGCCGTCCGCGATGCCCGCCAACCGACGATGCGACGGGCAAAGACGTCGATGACAAAAGCGACATAGACGAAGCCTGTCCAGCTCGCCACGTAAGTAAAGTCGGAGACCCACAGCGCATTCGGCCGTGATGCCTGGAATTGCCGATTAACGTGATCTAACGGGCAAGGCGTGGCCTTGTCGCTGATCGTCGTTTTAACCGACTTGCCGCGGATAACACCTTGCAGGCCCATGTCTTTCATCAGCCGTGCCACCGTGCAGCGGGCCACATCATGGCCTTCGCGCTTTAACTGGCGCCAGATTTTGCGTACGCCATAGACCTGGAAATTCTCCGCAAAGACACGGTTGATCTCCAGCTTTAAGGCAATATCGCGCTGCGACCGCGCCGGCAATTTTGCCGGATCAGCCCGCCGCGCCGCGTGGGTATGATACGTCGACGGGGCGATCGGCAATACCGCACAGATCGGCTCGACCCCGAGGGTAGCGCGATGATCGTCGATGAACCCGATCATGGCTTGTGTCGGCGGTCGAGCTCCGCCATCGCAAAATACGCCGAAGCCTTACGCAGGATCTCGTTCGCCTGGCGCAGTTCCCGGTTCTCGCGTTCCAGCGCCTTCAGCCGATCAGCCATCTCCGTCGTCAGGCCAGGCCGACGGCCGGTATCGCGTTCAGCCCGGCGCACCCAAGCGTGCAACGTCGCCGCCGAGCAGCCAATCTTGCCCGCAATCGACGATATCGCCGCCCATTGCGAGGCGTGCTCACGCGCGTGATCAAACACCATCCGAACAGCGCGATCACGCACCTCCGGCGAATATTGGGGTTGGGTCTTCTTCGGCTTGTCCATCTCGGCATCCTCTCAAAGAAGGAAGCCTCCGACAAACCCGGGGCGGTTCAGTAAGGGAACGGCGGCCAGGCTGTGGCAATCGTCCAGGTCCACTGCGGCCCGATGCATCGGATCGCCGGCGCGATATCCCGGTCCGGCGGCAATATCGTCTAACACCACCACATCTGCGCCGGCGACCAAGCGCGCAATACCGGTGTTGGGGCCGGGCTTGAAAGGTGTTTGGAAGAACGCCGCTAACGCTTCGGAGAAGCCGCGTTGCGCGGCGACATGAACGGTATCGCCCTGCAAGATCCAAAAAATGCCCGAGGGCGTATCGCAAAGCCGCGCCGCTTTTTCCAGCATTATGTCGAAGACGGGCGTCAGATTACCAGGATTGGCGTTGATGACCCCCAACACCTCGGCGGTCGCAGTTTGTTGCTCCAGCGCCTCGCGCTGTTCGGTGATCAGGCGGGCGTTTTCCATGGCGATCACCGGTTGCGCGGCGAAATTTTCCATCAGAGCGATTTCCTTGTCGGAAAAGGCGCGCACCTCCTGGCGAAAAACGTGGATGAAGCCCAGCACGGCCGCATCCTTGACCAACGGCACAAAAAGGGCCGAGCGTGCGCCCCCAAAATCCACGACCGCCCTGGGTCCCGGCTGCCCCAATTCGTAGCCTGCGCTATCCATCGTATCCAATAGCTGCTGGCAGCGTCTGGTTTCGATGAGCTGCATGGCCGCGACACCTGGGGCGCGCAGTTGGTTCTGTTCCTGCCACTCTGCCAGCGCCGGCGGCAGCCCCCGGCTGGCGACGTTCCGGATCAATGTGCCATCCCACGTATTTAGATTACCGAACGCAACCCCGCAAAGTTGCATGGCCTTGCTGAGTATTGCATCGAACACGGGCGCGAGATTGCCCGGATTCGCATTGATCACCTCCAGCACCTCGGTGGTTGCTGTCTGCTGTTCCAGCGCCTCCCGCTGTTCGGAGATCAGCCGCGCGTTTTCCATCGCAATCACGGCCTGTGCGGCGAAGTTTTGCAGCAGGGCGATCTGCTTGTCGGTAAACGGCCGTACTACCTGCCGATACAGATTGAAGCAACCGAGTGCGACGTCACCTTTCTTGA
>JAYUAJ010000060.1:0-5911 GCA_043741375.1 Hyphomicrobiaceae bacterium
AAACGACTTTGTACAGCATCGACAGGGCGATTTCGACCGGGTGGAAGCGCAAGGCGGTCGTGACGTCGAAGTCGCGGTCGGAATGATGGACCCGGTGCACGCGCCAGAGCACCGGCACCCGGTGCGACGCCCAATGGGAGAACCAGATGGCGAAGTCGAGCAGCACGAAGCCGGCGATGGCAGCGGCCCATGCAGGGGCTTGGATGAGGTGAAACAGGCCCCAGCCGCGCCGCTCGGCAAAGAGCGCGGCGGCGACGGCAATCATGGGCACCGCAAGTTGCGATCCGGCAAAGGACAGCAGCCGAATGCCGAGCGCAGACGCGGCCAAGATGCTGGCGTTTGTCAGCCAACGCGCGGGACGCGGAAAAAGGCGCCGACGACGGGGCAGAAGACTCTCGGCCAACCCCATGACGAGCAGCGTCGCCAGGAAGATAGAGAACCGGACCATCGGTTCGTGCGCGGCGAGTTGATCGAACATTCGGGCACCCAGTTGAGCAGTCGGAACCACTGACGGTCGCGGGCGCGAGAGCCTAAACCGGCACACGCACCACGCCTTTTAGGCCACCCATGTCGCTCTCTTCCAGCCAGATGTCGCCGCCGTGGACACGTGCGATGTCGCGCGCGATGGCTAGGCCGAGCCCGGTATTGGGCAGATCCTGGTTACGGCTGGGATCGAGCCGGAGGAACGGGCGGAACACAATTTCGCGCTTCTCGAGGGGAATACCAGGCCCGTCGTCGTCAACCTCAATGCGCAGCCAATGGCGGTCCTGAGTCACCGTCACCACGATGGTGTCGGCATAGCGGGCAGCATTAGAGACCAGATTGGCGATGGCGCGCTTGAAGCCGTGGCGGCGCAGCGGTACTGGTATCTTGCGGCGGCGGCGAAATCTGAGCTCGATCGGTTTGCCGAAGTGCAGCGCTCCCGAGCGAACTTCTTCCATCATCGCGCGCACGTCGGTGGGTTTGGCTTCTTCGCCGCTGCCGCCTTTGGCAAACGCCATATAGTCCTCGAGCATGGCCTGCATTTCGTTGATGTCGTCCCGCATGGCCTCGGTGCCGGGCGCGCCTTCCAGCATGGCCAGCTGCAGTTTGAATCGGGTCAGCACCGTGCGCAGGTCGTGGCTAACGCCTGCCAGCATGGTGGTGCGCTGCTCGACGTGTTTCTCGATGCGATCGCGCATTTCCTCGAAAGCCGAGGCGGCCTGCCGGATTTCGCGCGCGCCGCGGGCGCGGAAATCGGGCGGCACCGGGCGCCCCTTGCCGAAAGCTTCCGCGGCTTCTGCCAGTCGGACAATCGGGCGGATCTGATTGCGCAGGAACAGGACTGCGACAGATACCAGCACCATCGATGTGCCGATCATCCAGACCAAAAAGATGTGCCAGTTGCTGGCGTAGGTCCTGTTCCGGGGCAAAATCAGCCGCAGGACGGCCGTGTCGAGTTTGACCCTCACTTCGACGTCCCGGTCGCCGCGGGTATCGATCCAATAGGGCTTGTCGATCTGGCTCGCGATTTCGCTGGTCAAGATGCGGTCGAGGAGATCGAACACGGGCCGTTGCTGCGGCGGTGGCAAGTCGGCCGGTGGCGTGATGATCAACGTCATTTCGAAGCGCCGCTGCGCCAAATCAATCAGTTTCCGGTAGTCGTCCTTGCCGCGGGAGGACGCGAAGGCGTCGACCACCGCACCGATTGAGCCGGACGTTGCCTTGGAGAGACGAACCGTCTCCTCCTGCCAATTGCGCTCCATGTAGACAAATGCGACCACCGATTCGAGCAGCACGATGGGGGCGATGATGATGATCAGGGCGCGCGCATAGAGACCCTTGGGCATCAGATTGGGGAGCGCGGTCCATGTGATGCGGCCGGCCTGCCGCACCAACTGGCGCAGCGTCCGGATCGACCAATGGCGGGTAGGGATGGCGATCATCAATCAGTGTAGAGGACGTAGCCTCGCCCTCGTGAGGTTTGCAGATAGGTAGGGTTGGCCGGATCGGGTTCGATCTTGCGACGCAGGCGATTTATCTGCACGTCAACCGCGCGCTCGCTCGCGGTCGTGTCGCTGCCGCTGACGGCTGCCCCGACCAACTCGTGGCGCGGGATGGCGACGCCCGGCCGGACGGCGAATTGGCGCAACATGTCCCGCTCGCGTTCCGTCAGCTTGATGGGCTCATCGCCGCGCTTGAGTTCGCCGCGTCCGATGTTGAACTGAATCGGCCCCATGCGGACTTCGTCGCGCGAGCCTTCCTTGGGATCGTAGCGGCGGAGAATATTGTTCAGGCGCAGCAGCAGTTCGCGCGGCTCGAATGGCTTGGGGATGTAGTCGTCGACGCCCGCTTCCAGACCGGCGACGCGGTCGTCGGTGTCGGCCATGGCGGTGAGCATCAGGATGGGCACTTTGCTGTCACGCCGGAGCTCTCGCGCCAGGTCGAGTCCCGAGCCGTCCGGCAGCATGACGTCTAGAATCAGCACGTCGAACGCCAGTCCGCGCATGGCCGAACGGGCGGAGGCGGTGTCGGCAGCAGCGCTCACGCGGTATCCGTTGGTATGAAGGTAGTGCACCAGCAGTTCGCGAATACGATGATCATCGTCGACCACCAGCACATGGCGCGCGTCGTCGGGCAGCGGCGGTTTGGCCTTCGGGACGGGGCCGGCTAGACTCATCGCGTCGTCTCGCTTCTCGGACGTGGGCTTAAGGGCGACTCGGGTAACAGCGCTTGCACCCGCGCCCGTTCGCCCGGTTCTATCATGGCAGCGAGAAATGCCAGAACGCCAGCGGCATCGCCACTTCGGCTGAGTGCCTCGCGTACCCGGTCAATCTGTGGCTCCAGCAAGCGGCGTGCAAGATGGCGTCCGGCCTCGGTGGTGTAAAGCCGTCGCTCGCGCCGATCAGCCTTTCCCAGGCGCTGCTCGATGAAACCGCTCGCCACCAGCTGACGCAGTACGCGCGCCAACGACTGTTTGGTGATCTTGAGGATATCCAACAGGTCCGCAACTCGCAGGCCCGGATAGTGCTCGACAAAATGCAGCACCCGGTGATGGGCGCGTCCGAACTCGAATTCCGCAAGAATTTCATCGGGATGGCTGGTGAAATCGCGGTAAGCAAAGAACAGCAGCTCGACCAGCCCAACCATCGACGCCTCGCGTCCTGCGCTGGCGGCACGATGGTACGGCGGACCACCTTTGGTCTCGTCGGCGAGTGGGTTGGAACGTTTCATAATCACGTCAGATAGGTCAGCCATGTTGACATAATCCAAGTGCTGGGATTACTATCGTCCAGTCGTTGCCATGGCGCTCCTTCTCTTTGCACTTCGAGTTAAGGCCTGGGTTGTACGGTGGCAAGGGATTTGAGCTGACTGGCAGGCTTGCGGGCGATAGACCTTGGCGCGATAAGCCAACGATTATACCGGCCGCGCGTTGACGCTGGACCCGGCCTAGTGGAGGATGCGCTGATGGCCCTTATTCCGTATCATGATCGCGACGGTTTTATCTGGTTCGACGGTCGGCTGGTGGCCTGGCGCGAGGCGCAGATCCACATCCTCACGCACGCCCTGCACTACGGCGGCGCCGTTTTCGAGGGCGAGCGCGCCTATGGCGGAGAGATTTTCAAACTCACCGAGCATTCGCAACGCCTGCTCGACAGCGGCAAGATGCTGGATTTCGACATTCCTTACAGCGTCGCCGAAATCGACCAGGCCTGCCGCGACACCATGAAGGCCAACAATCTGGTAGATTGCTATGTGCGCCCAATTGCCTGGCGCGGCAGCGAGATGATGGGCGTCAGCGCCCAGCAGGGCAAGATCCACCTGGCGGTAGCGACCTGGGAGTGGGGCTCTTATTTCGACCCAGCCACTAAGATGAAGGGAATTCGCCTCGCCAATGCGGTCTATCGCCGGCCCGATCCGGCCACCATCCCGTGCAAGGCCAAGGTCTCTGGCCTCTATATGATCTGCACCCTAGAAAAGCATCGCGCCGAAAAGGCGGGTTACGCCGACGCCATGATGCTGGATTGGCGCGGGCACGTGGCCGAATGTACCGGGGCCAACATCTTCTTCATCAAGGACAGCGAAATCCATACGCCGACGCCAGACTGCTTCCTGGACGGAATAACGCGCCGGACGGTCATGGAATTGGCCAGGAAGCGGCAAATGAAGGTGGTCGAACGGACTATTCTGCCGAGCGAGCTTGCGACCTTCTCCGAGTGCTTCATTGTCGGCACCGCAGCGGAGGTGACGCCGGTTTCCGAGATAGGCGAGCATAAATTCAAGCCTGGCGCGATCACCGAGACACTTCTGACGGACTACATGACGGCGGTTCAGCCCGCCGCCTCCCGGCTTGCCAAGGCCAGTTGAGCGTGCTTTGAGAAACCAAGCCCCGGGACTTATAGGGCTTGGTTTGTCAGGTTCAACTAGGACGGATGGTAAGTTTATGGCGCAGGAACAGAGCGGCTCGGGTAAGCAGGACGATCGCAAGGCGGCAGGCGCCGTACTGAAGGGCGCCACTGGCAGCGCAGCAGCTGGTCGCGAAGACGAACGCCGGCGCCGCGCCGCAGGCGGATGGCTCTGGCGCAATGGCGGGACCAATTTCATCGGCCTCTTGCTGCTGGCAGGCCTCGCCCTGGTGACCACGCTGGCCGTCGGCCAGAAAGAATTTTTGCCGCGACTGTTCGGCTTTGACGTTCCGGTTGAGGTCAAAACCGTTCGCTGGGGCAACTCGATTGTGTTTCCAATCGACGCCAAAGACAAAGCGGGCAAGAAGGCGACCTTCGACTTTGTGGCCAAGACCAGCGCCTATTCATGGATCCGGGGCCAGGCAGACCAGGTCATTCTGAACGGACAGGCCATTGGTGCGGCCGATGTCGGCACCCAGCTGTTTGGACCCGACGTGCAAAAGGGCCTTTCGGCGTCAGCCGATCTGATCGCCGTGGGCGTCGCATCGCAGGAAGGTACCCTGGCCGAGGAAAGTGCCCGCGCGGCGCAGCGTGGCAAGGTCGCGGCCGACTGGGCAGACAAGAGCGTGGGCGGAAACAAGAAGCTGTGGGTGCTCAATCTCGGGCAGTTCAGCTCCACCACGTGTACGTCCTCAAGCGTTGAGAAGGACACCGCCTGGGAGCGTCCATTCTTGATCGTTGGCGCGCGAAATCAGGAAGCTGGCGTGAACCTCAGCGAGGCGTTGGCCAACGCCATGAACAACAAGACCAACCTGCCAAGCACCGCCTGCTATTCGACCTTCGAGCTGGCGAAGCTTCGGTAAACCTTTGTTTGGTCGTGCTTCTTTTCGGAACACCGCTTCACACTTTTTCGGAAGCGCTTTTGCCTCAATGCAGCCGGCCTCCGTTGGGGACCGGCTGCGATGGCTGAATTAGAACGACGGCCCCGCCGGTATCGGCAAAACCCAGGGTCAAGACCTCGGATATGAATGGCCCGATCTGGCGTGGCGGGAAGTTCACCACCGCCGCCACTTGCCGCCCCAACAGGGTTTCGCGCGTGTAGTGCGCCGTGATTTGGGCCGACGTCTTCTTGATCCCGATCTCGGGTCCGAAATCGATCCAAAGTTTCAGCGCCGGTTTGCGCGCTTGGGGAAACGTCTGCACGTCCACGACAGTGCCAACCCGGATATCGATTGTTTGGAAATCATCGAATGTGCAGGGCGGGGTTTTCTCGTTCGTGGCCATAGCGCGCCTTCAAGGATTGCTCGGCTTTTCGTTCAGATCTGCCCACCAGGTGTCCAACAGGTAGCCATAGAGCGAGGTGGTGGCTGGATAGCGCAAGTGCGAACGGTAGGCGATCCACTGCTTGGCCGGATAGTACAGCGGCACCGTATAGTCGCCCGAGAGAAGCACGCGATCCAGCGCGCGCGCCGCCGCCGTCAACCCCGCTTGGTCCTGGGCATGGATCAAGGCATCGATCATGGCGT
>JAYUAJ010000061.1:0-13557 GCA_043741375.1 Hyphomicrobiaceae bacterium
CAGTCTCGCGCGGAAGCCACGTCATCAGATGAACCGCGGCTGCCACGATTTCGCCAGCCTGGTTCGTGACTTCGACGCCGGAATAGGTCCGATTCTTGGTATCGTCGATCGTGTTCACTGTATAGCGAACGGTGATGGTGTCACCGAGGAATACAGGCTTGAGGAAGCGGATCTTGTCGTAACCGAGCGAGACAGGAAAGATCGAGGGAACCCGTTCGGCCATGATCAGGTTGATCATCGTCGAAGCCGTAGACATGTAGCCCACGATGAGCGCTCCGTGCGCAATCCGCCGACCATATTGGGTTCCCTGCATGTAGGGCTCATTGACGTGATTAGGGGCAAGATCGCCAGTGATTCCGGCAAAGAGATAGACGTCGCTCTCGCCAACCGTCTTGCTAAAAGTCGTCGTGATGCCGAGCGCTTCTTTCAGGTCCATGACTGGTTTTCCGATTTAAGTGTGCTACCGGGTTTTTGAAACCCCGAGCATAGGCTGCTTCGCACCGTTGTGAAGCAGCCCGCATCAAGCACAGACGTGGCCAGGTCAACGAAAACGCGCCTCCTGTAGCGCCGAGTCGCCCACTGTCGCTGCTCCGCAGAAAGCCGAAAGCTGCCTAAGATCCAAAAACCGACCTACTGTTCGTAAAGCTGCGCCCAAGGACTTTCCCTCCGACAGGAGGAAAGTTGGTTCCCAGGTCATAAGTTGTGATAGCCATGACTCATTCGGCTTGGCAAGCGGCGATCGAAGGATAGTTGTTCCGTCTCAGTTTCACATACCCGTCTTCACGAACGCCAGTTGTTCGCTTTTGGTCGGCAACCGCGCGCCCTCGCGACTGCAGGTAAGCCCGGCCGCTGCTACTCCATGCTGGAGAGCATCCGAAGCTTCCGCGGCAGAGAGGCAGGTCAACCTCGACCGCGACAACAGTCTCTGGTCTGCCAGCTGCGCTAAGACGGCCGCGAAGAAACTATCGCCGGCACCGACAGTGTCCACCACCCTTACCTTGCGTGCGGGAACGTGAACTGTGCCCTGCGCAAAATACGCGGATGCTCCGCTGGCTCCTCGCGTGAGCAGAACCAAGCTGGGGCCCGCACTTAGGAACTGACCAGCGAGCTCCTCGTAATCGCCTTTCGGTCCAAACAAACCCTCAAGATCTTCGTCACTCACCTTCAGAACGTCAGTGAGCGGCAGTAATTGTTCTAAGGCGTGGCGCCACAGGGCGCGTTCGGGCACGATACTCAGTCGCACGTTGCAGTCGTAACATATTACCGACTGTTCGCGCTTTGCCTCTGCAATGCGATGAATGGTTTCCTTCGTCTCATGGCACACGGCTATATACGAGCCAAGGACAACGACGGAAGCATCATGCATGAAAACCTTGTCGCCACGCAAACAGCGGTCAGCTCCATTCGTGACAGGGAATGAATACGCAGGATGGCCGCGCTCATCGATCTCTACACGGGCTACCATGCTCGGGCTATCTGAGAATTCCACCAAGTCGGTATTGACGCCTTCGGACTTTAGCAGTGCGAGGATCTCGCTTCCAAGTTTGTCCGTCGACACGCCAGCGAATAAGCTGACACTGTTGCCTAGCCGCGCCAAGCCAACTGCTAGGTTCAGGGGCGCACCACCGACTACCGAACGTTTCAGCGATGGGCCTGACTGTCCTGGCCCATAAAACAGATCGACCAAAGCCTCGCCGCAGACCAGGAATGTGGTGCTGGATGCCGTCATGGGTGAGCAGAATTCGGTACAATGTCAAAACCGCCGCCCACTCGCTTCACGACGCGCTTGCGCATGCCACGCATGAGAATGTCGCCGTAGTCGTGTCCTGCAGATTGGTTGCAGCACCACAGAAATACGAGCTTTTCGTCTCCGGTGTTTACTGACCGATGGGCCCAGTCCGGCGGTATGAATGCGCAGACGCCTGGCCGCATCTCTACGTCTCGCGTTACGCCGTCGCGTGACTGCAAAAGGAGAACACCGCTGCCGCTCTGTGTGTAGTAGATTTCTCCCATATCGCGGCGCTCGTGAAAATGCCCCCGTGTCATGTAGAACTCACGTCCTACTGTGCCCGGATGCATGATTGTGGTGCCAAAGAAGATGTCGCTCCCGATTTGACGATATTCGATCACCTCATATGCAATAGGATCGCTTCCCTGCTTCACTGCAGCCGCATGCGCTGCACGATCGGCGAATATTGCCTCTAGTTCGCTGAGCCGCTTCACGTAGCGCCCGGTGCTCGACGATAGCTCGCCGCTGGTGGCTTCGATGAACACTCCTTCTGGAAACAAACCGTTCACGCCTATGCTCCGCTGCATTGAATTCATCTGGTTGTTTGGCGCCGGACATGATTGCCACGGCGTCTCATGTCGAGAGTCTCATGGATAACACAGCGGCGATCTGCGTGTCCAAGACGGCGAAACCAAGAGTCCACGACTGCGCAAATCGCAAGAGCGATTGCGACCACTCGCACGGGTTGATAACGAGGCAATATGTGAGACCAGCGCAGGAAGTCGGCTGCGGGCCAAAGCGGCCCTCGCCATTCTGCCGCGATGCGAAATCATACAAACGCCTACAGAGTTTCCGCCAGCTGATAGGCTTCCAGAATGTTGCTCTGGATCAGCCGCGGCGCCACGCAGTCGCCCACGCGCTCGATCCGTTTGGCCTTGAAATCTTGGTGTTCCTTCAATTCAAGATAGAGGTCCTCGCAAGAACGGCGGCCGATAACGGGCACTACCCAGTCGATGTCCTCGATCCACTCTTCGTCGCCCGGCATCAGCACATATTTGCCCCAGCCGTCGCTGTCTCCCGATGAGAACACCTGCGCAACTTGCACGCGCTCGGGCTCGATGGCGGTGACAATCGTGCTGGGGCGCAAACGAATGCCCTTGATGGCGGCGCGGCGATGGAACAACGTCTTGGTGCCGCCCTCCAGCTCTGCGCCAACCGACCCATGCCCGGCGACAATTGTGACGCTGCAGCCGGTCCCGGCCAGGAATTCCGCTGTGCCCGCCGCTTCCCAATGGCCGTTGTCGTCTATCAGCAGGACACGTCCTGATGGCGCAACCCCGCCCGAAAGCACGCGGTCGGCCGAGACCACATGCGGTAGATCGAGGCCAGGGATCTCAGGCAGCACCTGACGGCCAAGCAGCAGCGAGCGGCTGGTACTCTGCCCGGCGGCAATAGGCAGATTGGGCTCTGAACCGGTCGCAACGATGATGGTCTCGCAATCGAGATCGCGCAGCAGGCTAGGCGTCGCTGTCACGCCGCGACGGACCTCGACGCCGAGTTCGGCCATCATCAGTTCGAGATAACTTGTGACCTCTCCGAGATTGTCGTGTTCCGGTTGATTGGTCGCGAGCCGCACCTGGCCGCCCAGGATGCGCTCGCGTTCGAGCACAACGACGCTGTGGCCGCGCCTGGCCGCAATCTCGGCGACCTTCAAACCGGCCGGGCCGCCGCCAACAATGGCGATCCTGGTCTTCCGGCTGGCTGGTTTCAGCAGCCGCTCATTCAGCACAAGCTCGCGCCCGGCACCGGGATTGTGGATACAGCGGATGGCCTTTTCCTGCCCCGCCTGATGCACACAACCGTCATTACACGCCATGCAAATTCGGATGAGATCTCCACGCCCCGATTTCAGCTTGTTGACAGTGTGCGGATCGGCAATCAGCTGGCGTGCGAGGCCAATCATGTCGGCGATGCCGGCCTTGATCATGGCCTCGCCGCGCGACGGTGGCGTGATGCGGCCGAAGGCGACGACGGGCAGCTTGGTCGCGTGCTTCAAGGCCTTGTTCAGGCGCTCGAACTCTTCGCTGGCCACGGCGGCAGGGGGGATCTCCATCCAGTAGCTGGAGAACGATCCGGCGTCGGAATTGAAATAGTCCACCTCGCCCGTAGCTTCCAGCGCCGCGACCATCTGTAGGCCATACTCAAGGTCGTAGCCGAAGGGTGTGAACTCATCCAGGCAAATGCGCACACCGAGTGGCACGTTCGGGCCGGTTGCCTTCTTGATCGCAGCGATCACTTCGTAGGAGAGCCGCATGCGGTTCTCGAAGCTGCCACCGTAGCGATCCCTGCGCCGATTGAAGTGCGGCGACGCGAACGAGCGCAACAGCCCGTCATGGGCGATCTTGATCTCGATGCCGTCATGGCCCGCGTCGATGACGTTGCGGGCGCTGGCGGCAAATCCGGCGATCACGGCCTTGATGTCATCCTCTTCGATGGCCTTGGTGTTGAAATGGCTCGACGGCTCGGGCATCTGCGTCGGCGCCCACATGATATGCGGATGATGCTCCAGGGTCGTATGCCCGCCATGCGTCAGCTGGCTGAAGATCTTTGCACCATGCGCATGCACCGCGTCGGCGATCTTGCGCAAGCCTGGAATGACCACGGGATCCCAGGCGTGGATGAAACGCCGGGACATCTTGCCGGTGGGGTGGATGGCCTGGCTCTCGGTGACAATCAGCGCCACGCCCCCGCGCGCGCGCTCCTCGTGGTAGGCGGCGAGGTCATCCGACGGCATGCCGTCGAGATGGCCAAGCGCGGTGAAATGCGGCTGGAAGACAAAGCGGTTGCGCAGCTCCACCGGACCTAGCCGGATCGGGCTGAAGAGCAAGGGGAATGGGCTTGTCGTGTCGGCCATGTCGCGCCCTTAGGTTCGTCGTACCGCAAAATGGAATTGACAACCACTTTGGCAAGCCGGTCAATGGGCGCCGGAGACCGCGACTGCCAAAATCATCCAAATTGGACGTTTTGGCTGTTAATATGCCGCTGGATTGGGGCTTGAGGCTAAGGCGACATCAAGGGGGTGATACCCTTTAGGAACCAGCCTAGCGGCGTAAGACGGACGGCCAAACAGTCCCCCGCCCAAAAGGACCGGCACATCGATCCCGAAAAGCTTGCCACCGTCACCTTCAAGCTTGAGGATGCCGGGACTGCGCTCCGGCTGTTCGACGGGGGCAAGACGGAAAAAGGCAGCATTCATCATCTGAGGATCCGTGCCATGGGCTTCAAATATTCGTTCAACAATTGGTGCTATTCGAGCTTCCCCGTCTGGGTGCCGTCCTATTCTCTGGAAGAGACGATCAAGCGCATTGCCCGCATTGGCTATGACGCCATCGAGATCGGCTGCGCCGCGCCGCATGCCTGGCCCGCGCATCTCAACAAGGCCAAGCGCGCCGCGATCAAGACACTCATGGCTGACCAGGGCATCGCCTGCTCCAGCATGTTGCCTGCACCCGGCGGCGGGCCGGGCAACAACCCCGCCTCGCTGCTGCCCGAGGAGCGCGCCTCGGCGATTGCGCATTACAAGGAGGTCGTTGATCTCGCCCATGATCTCGGTGCGCCGCGCGTCATCTATGTCGCGGGCTGGCGGTCATTTGGAGTGGACGCAGACGAAGCCCGCGGCTGGAGCCTGGCCGCTCTCATCGACATCGGCAAATATGCCGCCGGCAAGGGCATCATCGTCACCGTCGAACCGACTTCGGCCGACTCGAACCTGATCGATACGGCCGGCCACGCCCTGGCGCTGCGCCGTGACAGCGGCCTGAAAAATGTCAGCGTGATGTTCGACACCTACCACGCAATCTACCGCAACGAAGTCTCGTCCGACTACGTCTACGAAATGGCTCCGCATCTCGATCACATCCATTGCGCCGACATCGACCGCAAGGCTCCGGGCGAGGGCATTGTCGATTGGCATGGCGTGCTGCAGGCGGCCAGGGATATCAATTTCAAGGGCTATCTCACCATGGAGATCGCCTTTGCTGCTCGCCGAGTTGAGCCTGACCGCTCCGCCCGTAGCGCCCTCACCTACCTCAAGAGTATCGAAGCCCAACTGAAATAGTCTGCAAGCCAGGAAACCAGGGAGACGGGAAATGTCTGGTATGACCACGCTGTCACGTCCCGCGGTGCCGTCGCCGATGGAATCAAAGCCCGGAATGACATGGCCACAGCCTCCAAATCTCACCCCCTTCGCATGCTCCTACTGCCTCACCAGCCCCGGTTACGCCCCCTTCACTAACAGTTCCCGATGCGGCCCGGTCTCGATGATCCCCCTCGGCCATCAGGCAGAACAGATCCGTGTCCTGCACCAGGCGTTCGGAGTTGGCGTCGAGCGCGGTGGTCACTTCGTCCAGCAGCAGGATCGGGGCGTCGCGCAGGATAGTGCCGGCGGTGCCGACGAACAGGCGCGGCACGAGTTTGACGATGGTCGAATTGCCCGCGCCGGACGCGCCGACCGGGGAATGGTGTTGCCGCCGGGGACGGAGAGAGTGAAGTGGTGCATGACTGGCGCGCCGTCGCCATCGGCGACGGTGACATGGCCGAACTCGATCACTCCCTTTGTCACGACCAGGAGTCTTGCGCCGGACGCATCGCCGATGCGGGCCGTCTCGTACAGAAGGTCGTACATGCTCTCGATGGCGGCCAAGCCCACCTACGTTTCGGCGACCGGCCGACGAGGCTTTGGATGGGTTTGGCTTGGCTGCAGACGCAACTGGCGCATCGCGACTGGAACCAGCGGATCAAGAAGCAGAGGCGTGCCGGTGACAACGCTGATGACGAAGGCCAACGCTCGATCGCATTTGCGGACATTGAACGAACCATGGTCAGCGACAAATTGACCGCCGCCGACCACATCTGGTGTCGGGTGGATCGCGTCAACCGTTTGATTTCAATCTTCTCGGCGATTTCAATGACATCATCGACCTCATTGCCGAAATAGCGCACGGTGCTCTCGATCTTCGAATGTCCCAGCAAGAGCTGGACTGCACGAAGATTTCCCGATCGTCTGTAGATCAGAACAGCTTTGGCGCGCCGAAGCGAATGCGTGCCGAACTTTGCAGGGTCAAGGCCGATACTGGCCACCCACTCTTACACCAGCCGAGCGTACTGATGGGTGGTCAGGCTACCACGGTCACCGCGACCGGCGAACAAGAACTGTCCCGCCTTTCTGCCGGTCAATCTCAGATACTCGTCGATCGCCTGTCTGGTTTGGTCAGTGAGTTCGAACCGCGCTGGCCTGCCGGTCTTGTTTTGCCGGATTGTAGCTCGATCCATCGCGTAGTCTAGTCTTGGCCCTGACCGACGAGCGGCCGCTGGAAGGTATCAGACCATCGTGACTGGAACCAGCAGGTCAAGAAGCAGAGCTTGCCGGCGACAGCGCCGATGACGAAGGCCAGCGCTCGATCCCATTGGCGGACACCTGCCTGCTGATTCTCGACTACCCGAACCGGTGGCGCAAACCTCACAAGTCGATCGCCGTCGCCAGTTCTCCCATGAGGAAGCTCGACAACCGGCTATCGGCACCGGGCGCCGCGAACATCAGGGCGCCGACGGGCATTCGGGTATCTGCCGCCAAGCCAGCTCGAACCGTCGCCACTGGGCCGCCGAGGGCCGTTGTCGGGATGACATAGGAGGAATCACCGGTGGTTCCATCGGCGGGAGCAATATCTGGTGCTGCTGGCATCAGGAGTATGTCGCGCGGGCCGAAGCTCTGCCAGAACCGATGGCGTGCGTCGCGTAGCGCCAGGAGCGCCCCGGTGTAGGCCGCATCGGAAATGGCGGCGCCGGCGGCGATGTCGGCGGCCAGGCGTGGCGCCAGCAAGTCTGGAGGCAGCCCGCCATGAGTCCGGCCAAGTTCGGCCAACATCACTTGGCGATGCAACGTGCGTATGTCGTCAAGCAGGACAGGGCTCTTGCGCTCGACAACCGGCAAGCCGGCGTTGCTCAGAGTATCGACAAGTCGCCCAACCTGATTTGCCGTGGCCACAGCAGTCCGTTCACGGATCATAGGATCGGAGAGGACGACAATCTCACGGGCCTGCACGTCAGCGGCATTCCAAAGGCCAAGGTGATCGGCAGCAAAGCCGGCCGCCAGATACGCTGCGTCCTGTGCGGTCGCACCAAAGGCGCCGCACGTGTCGAAGGACGGCGCGAACGGCACGATGCCGATACCGCCGATGGCGAGCGTCGAGGGCTTAAAGGCGCCGATGCCGGTATAGGACGCTGGGCGGTTGACGGAACCCGCCGTTTGCGTGCCGAGCGCAAGGGGAACCATACCGGCGGCGACGGCGGCGGCTGACCCGGCCGATGAGCCACCCGGAGTGCGCGTCAGATCGTGCGGGTTGCGCGTCGGCGGAATGGATTCGAAATAGGCGTATTCGGTCGTGTGCACCTTGCCGAGGATCACGGCGCCAGCGGCTCGCAGATACGCTACGACTGTCGCGTCGGCCGCTGCCGGGGCGGCATTTGCCCGGCTGCGGCTGTTGGCGCGCGTCGGTAAGCCTTTGACATCGATGACGTCCTTCACGGCGATGGGAATGCCGTGCAAGGGGCCGCGCCTCTGGCCCGCTTTGGCCTCGACGTCGAGGGCGCGCGCGGCAGCTCTCGCCTCGTTCGCCAAGACATGCAGCCACGCTTGCACGGCGCCATCAACTTCGGCAATACGGGCAAAACAGCGCTCGACCAGCGCCTCCGAGGTCAACGAGCCATTGGCGATGGCAGCGGCCAAGTCGCGAATACGGCCAGGGTCTTTGGCAAAGCTCATTATGCGGCGCTCCGTTGACCGCGAAGCAGCGCACGCTGTGCGCTCGTGGCTGCCTGATCCACGGCGAGGCTGTCGTCCTCGATCTCACCCGTGAAAATGACGCCGTAGATGTTGTGCGCCTTCTCCCGGCTCTCCCAACCCTCGAGGACATCGTGATGCACACGCGCAATATCGCGATCGAGCGGATCGCCGTAGCCGCCGCCCGAAGAATCGCGGCCACGCAACCCCTGACCCTTCTTGAGCGCGACTTGAATCACGTTCGGCAGCTTTTCGAGATCGCCGTTCCCCGTGACCCGCCAGGTCGAACCCGCCGTGCCGGGCAGTCCACCGACGACGCCGCGTGGGCGCGCGTGTTGACCATCGCAGGAGATCACGGCGGTGACGTCGTTGCCTGTCGGCGTCAGTTCGACCTCCTGGGCCGGGGCGCCGCGATGGCGGCCAGCCCCTGAGCTGTCAGGCACGATGCCGAGCGAAACGACGCGCAGGGGATGTTTCAGCTCATCGACCTCAACGCTGTCGCGGTACATGAGGCCGGCGATCACAGGAATGGCGTAGTTTACCCAGCCGTCGGCGACGGGCGAGGCCGGCCCGCCATTGGTGGACAGCATCATGCGGTTGACGAAGGGCGCGTTGTCGCGGCGATGATCCTTGCCAGAGATGACGGCCATGCCGGCGCCAAGGCCCGTACCGCCCTCGGACAATCCGTGACCGTCTCCCAGCTGCGCGAAGGCGGACTGAGTGATGTTGACCAGGCGCTCGCAGACATTGGTCGTCGCCACGGAGCAGGAATGCGGGAACTTGGGCGCGGCGACGACGCTTTCTTCGGCATAGGTAAAGCGCAGCCTACGGAAGGAGCCCGAATTGCGCGGCAGGTCCTTGTCCAATGCGTTGAAGATCGCTCCCACCACTGCCGACGTTGCGGCGCCCAACGAGGTATTCAAACCGACATCGACGCAAGGTGGATTGTCCGAGAGATCGACATGGATCATCGCCTCATCGGGATCGATCTCCAGCTTCACGGTCAGTTCGAGGCCGTCCGGCAGAATGCCTTCCAGCGGATCGGATTTGCCTTTGTTGACGAGCTTCGACTTTGGCATGCGGCGGATGTTGTCGATCATGCGCCGCTCGGAATAGTCGAACCAGTCCCTGACGAAGCGCTTGACGGTCGCGACGCCATACTTGGCGCAGAACTCCTCCAGCCGCCGCTCCGCGACGCGGGCGCTGCCCAGGCCCGCCAGATAGTCGCCATACCACTGGTCCGGCACGCGGATGCGCGCCCGGCACATGCGCACGATGTCCTCGATGTTCTTGAAGTCGCGTTGGATACGCACGCCGGGGAACACCAGCGCGCCCTCATGGTAGACATCGCGGGCGAGCACGAAATAGCTCGACGGAATCGAGTTGCCGATATCGGCCATATGACATTTGGCGACGCTGGTGAAGAGGTGCTCACCTTCGAAGAACACCGGCACTAGATAGGTGTGATCGGCCGGATGTGTGTTGCCGCCATAGGGATCGTTGTCGAGATAGGCATCGCCGCGCTTGATGTCGCCGGCGTGGTAGCGGCGCATATTGGCGGTTTGGATGTGGCAGCCGAATATGTGCACCGGCAGGCCCTCGGCGGGTGCCAGCAACTGATCGTCGCCGGTGACGAGGCAGCAGGAAAAGTCCCGCGCCGACGAGATCACTGCGGAGCGCGCCGCCCGCAGCAACGTGTTCGTCATTTCGCGCACGATCCCGTCGAGACGGTTGGCCATGACCGTGAGCAGGACGGGATCAAGATCGCTTCCAGATGTGTGTGCCGTCATGGCGCCCTCCTCACGTACAATGCAGAATGTAGTTGCCCGCCGCCGACACTTCGGCGTTCAGATTCGGGTAGACGACAATGGTCGTCGTCGGTTCCTCGATGATCGCGGGACCGGCGATCGTCGCCCCGGGAAGAAGTGTCTTGCCACGGAAGATCGCTGTCGGCGTTCGCCCGCTTTCGTGGAAGTAGCAGATGCGCGTGGCATCCGGCTGCGGCCGGTGCTGGCTCACGGTCACGGATGGTGGCGCGGGAGGGGCAAACAGGCTGATGGAAATGCGTCCCTTCCAATTGACGAACTCGACCGGGCTGCCTTCATCGCGTACAGCATAAATCCGCTCGTGCACCTGATGGAAGGCTTCGACCAGCGCCGCCATCTCGGCAGCCGTGTCGATCCGGCCCTTGGCAAGCGGAGTATCCAGCTCCCAGACCTGCGCCTTATAGCGCGCCTCGACCAGATAGCGCGTGCTGACCTCGGCAGTGCCGGCTCCGGTCAGCCCGGCACGGAATGTCGCCAGCTCTGTGGCGATTTCGCTCAAAGCCGTGTTGACGGCGGCAAGGTCGAAGGCGCGCGAATCCGTGAATTGGCTGCGCGTGGCCTCGAACACGATATCACTGTACTGCATGCCGCAGGCGGACAATCCGGCGGCCAAGCGAGGCAGGATGACGGTGGCGCAACCCAGCTCCCGCGCAATCGGCATGATGTTGAAGCCGGCCGCCCCGCCTCCAGCCACGATCACGCTTTCGCGCGGATTGACGCCGTCATTGACGGTGATTTCGCCGATGGCCTTGATCATCAGTTCGTTGGCCACCGTCATGATCGCTGCAGCCGTAGCGTCGGGGCTGCGGCCGAGCGTGGCGGCGAATGCCTCGATGACGCGCGCCGCCGCTTTGGCGTCCAGCTTCAGGCGCCCGCCATTGAAGTAGTCGGGGTCGATGTAGCCGAGATGGAGCGCGGCGTCCGTGACGGTCGGCAGCTCGCCGCCGCGGCCATAGCAGGCGGGCCCTGGATTGGATCCGGCCGACTGGGGGCCGACGCGCAACAGACCGCCGGCATCGATCCAGGCGATGGAGCCGCCGCCGGCGCCGATCGAGCGCACGTCGACGGTCGACGTGCCCATGATGTCGCCGAGCCAGCGCTGCCCAAGCCAGCTGTCGCGCGTGTAGATGAGTTGGCCATCGCGCACCAGGCCGACATCGAAGGTTGTCCCCCCGGTATCGCAAACGATGGCGTTGTTGCCGAGTTGCTCGATATCGCAATAGGCGCGGCCAGCCACGGGCGCCATCGCCGGGCCCGACTTGAGCGTGTTGATGGGGCGCGCAATGAGCTCGTCCACGTGCTGGCATCCGCCAATGGCCGTCGACATCAGCAGGTCGCCGCGAAAGCCCGCTGCTCTCAGATCCTCCGACATCTCGCGCAGATGATGCTGCATCAGCGGTTTCAGCGAGGCGTCGATGGCGGTGGCCGACGCGCGGCGGTACTCGCGCAGGATCGGTACCAGCCGATGTGACAGCGTGTACGGAATACCGGGCAGCATCTCGTCCAGCAGTTCACCCAGACGCAACTCATGGGCCGGATTGGCGATCGACCAGAGCAGGGACACCGCAACCGCCTCGAACCCGCGCGCCTTCAGTGTTGCGACCGCATCCCGCGCCTGCCCATCGGCAATCGGCTCAACCACCTCGCCCTGCGAGCCGATGCGCTCGGCAATCTCGAAGGTGTAGCGGCGCGGAATGTACGGGTCGGGATAGTCATAGCTGTAGTCGTGCGGGCCGTGCTTGCCGCCTTCCTTGAACGTCAGCGTGTCCTTGAAGCCTTTGGTGGTCACGAACGCTGTCTTGGCCGTCCGCTTGGTGACCACGGCATTGGTGGCCCGCGTCGTGCCGTAGATGAGGATGTCGGCCCTCGCCAGCAATTCCCCGGTCGCAATCTTCAGCTCTTCGGCGACGACACCGATCGCCTCGCGCATCCCATCAAAGATACGTTGGGGCGTCGTCAACGCCTTGCCGATGTGCAGCTTGCCGGCTTCGTCGAGAATGATGATGTCCGTGAACGTGCCGCCGGTATCGACCGAAATCCGAAATCCCATGCTTATTGCCTGCTGTGCCCACGGCATCGCTTGTGTGACAATGCCGAAAGCCAATTGCACTCCGGCTATAGCCGATGAGATAGTGACGTCAGTCGACAGCACTTGGCAATGAGGCAACGGCACGATGTCTGATGTTTATGCAGCGCGCGGTTATGGAACGCGCCCGCAGGGTTTTGGCGACAAGCCCGGCCTCGTTGTTGTCGACTTCCAGCGCGGCTTCACCGATCCTCAGTTCCCGATGGGCAGCGCCCCGATGGTGCAGACAGCGCTCGGCAATACCGTCCGCCTGATGAGGGCAGCGAAACAGGCGGGCGTTCCCATCATTGCTTGCGTTATCGCCTTTGATAGCCGAGCCGCGGCGCCGCATTGGAAGGTCGACCCGGTGCTGGACTTGGCCAGTGGCACAGAAGCTTGCGAGCTTGACCCACGCATTGCTGCCGAAAAGCCGGACGTCGTGCTCGCGAAGACCGCGCCGTCATTGTTTTTCGGCACGCCTGCCGGCGCCATCCTCACGCGCGAGCGCGTCGACACCGTAATTGTGACAGGTTGCATCACATCAGGATGCGTGCGCGCCAGCGTCATTGACGCGTTCTCGTTGGGCTTCCGCGTCCAAGTGGCCGAAGATTGCGTTGGCGACCATGACGAAGCCGCGCACAAACAGAACCTCGCCGATGTTGGCCGGCGCTACGCTGACCTCACCACTGCCGACGCGATGATCGCGGCCTTGGACGCCTATCGCAGCAAGAACGACAAGCGTTGACTTTCAATTCGGGTGGAGGCGAGCCAATGACGATCCTGATCCGGAATGCGACGCTGCTGGCCATGGGCGGCAGCAACGGTGCGACCCCATTTGCGGGCGACCTGCTGATCGAGGGCGATCGCATCGCGGCCATAGGCACGGATCTGGCTGCGCCACCTGAGGCAACAGTGATCGACGGCAGGGACCGGCTGGTCATGCCCGGCCTCGTCAACGCGCACCTGCATTCGGGCGAGGCCCTGTTCAAGGGCCGCTACGACAATCTGCCGCTCGAACTCTGGATGCTGTTTTCCTATCCCATCGTCGGCACCAGGGCGCTGACAGAGCGGCTCATCTATTTGCGCACGATGCTTGTCG
>JAYUAJ010000062.1:0-5868 GCA_043741375.1 Hyphomicrobiaceae bacterium
GACGACAATGTGGCCCGTATCACCCATGACCCGAATATTATCGGCGTCGGCGCCGAGGTCCAGCTTGCCGAGAGGTGCAAAATCGGCGCCGCTGAAAAAGACAACCGACCCATCCTTGGCATTGGCGATCACCACAGTGTCCGTTGCAGCCACATATGCCACGCCCTGTGGCTCTTTCAATTCAGAAATGCGATAAATGGGCTGCCGCGTATCCAGGTCAATGACGTCAGCGGTATTGTTGCCAAGCTCGGCGATGAAGAGGCGCCGCCGCGCGAGATCGACTGCCAAATGATCGATCCGGCCGCTCACTTCGTTGAGCGGGATCGTCGCCTCAAGTATAAACGGTTGACCGGCCTCCTGTGCAACGGCGCAATCTGGATGAGCACAGGCCAAAAGTGGCATTGCAAGCAGAAATGTCGCCGAGACCAGAGCATTCATTCCAATCTCCAACGCTTTTCGTCTCGATTGCCGAGTGGTCGGGATCAGCGAGACTGACCGTCCAGCCTGCAACCCCGGACAAACGCGCAACGGTAAATACCTATCACATCGTCGACGGTCGCGCCGATTCGCTCACTAGCGCAGGTTAGGACGTTCGGCAATTCAATCGTGGGTAGGATGACCTCGACTGAAGCGGCTCCGCCGGTAAGAGGCCGTTCGGCCATGCCAATAACGGCTCGTGACTTCCACATCGTCATCAGCATTGGGGCAAGCTTTCTGGTTAAATTCGTGAACCAACGGTTCTTCACTCACGAAAGGATACCGATCATGTGGAGTGCGATGCCCGCCAGCGAGCAGCCTGCCAAAACCGGGATCATGCCGATCTTGAACCGGAAGATGGCCACGGCCGCAGCGAGCGAGAGCGCAAAGGCCCAGGGATCGAGGCTCGCGAAAACGGGAAGATCAAAGTTGAACCCATATCCCCGCACCGGCTGCACGGAGCGGAACACCGTGTGAATCGCAAACCAGATCGCCAGATTGAGAATGACGCCGACCACCGCCGCAGTGATGGCGGAGAGCGCTCCGGTCAGCGCGGCGTTATCCCGTAGTCGCTCGATGAACGGTGCGCCGAGGAAGATCCAAAGAAAGCAGGGGGTGAACGTGACCCAGGTCGCGAGCAACCCGCCGAGGGTCCCCGCCAGCATCGGCGATAACCCGCCGGGGTCACGGTAGGCCGCCATGAAGCCCACAAACTGCAACACCATGATCAACGGGCCGGGGGTGGTTTCGGCCATACCGAGGCCGTCGAGCATTTCACCGGGTTTGAGCCAGTGGTAGTTCTCGACGGCCTGTTGCGCCACATAGGCCAGGACAGCATAGGCGCCGCCGAAGGTTACAACGGCCATTTTGCTAAAGAAAAGTGCGATCTGACTGAACACATGGGCTTGGCCAAACATGAGCAACAGGGCACCGACCGGGATCAGCCACAACAACAACCAAATACTAGCGACGCGCGCCGTCTCGCCCAATCCAGGCCGTGCATGAGAGGGCAGTTCGTCGCCAAGCAGATAGGTTGCGTCAGCGCTGGCCTCCGATTTGGATGGCCCATGTCCGCCGCCGACCTTGAACGCCACAAGTCCTGCACGCCCCCCAAAATATCCAATGATCCCCGCTGCAAGAACGATGATTGGGAACGGCACGTCGAAGAAGAAAATCGCAACGAAGGCCGCTGCCGCCATGAGCCGCATGATGGTGTTTTTAAGGGCGCGCTTGCCAATTCTGAAGACGGCCTCGATCACGATGGCGAGCACCGCCGCCTTCAGCCCAAAGAACAGGGCGCTCACGATCCCCACATGGCCAAAGGCTGCATAAATGTAACTCAGCACCGTGATCGAGATGACGCCGGGTAAAATGAACAAACCGCCCGCTATGATGCCCCCGGTTGTCCGGTGCATCAGCCAGCCGATATAGGTGGCCAGCTGCTGGGCCTCCGGTCCCGGCAAGAGCATGCAGAAGTTGAGCGCGTGCAGAAACCGGTTTTCCGAGACCCAGCGTTTCTTCTCAACCAGGATTTTGTGCATGACCGCGATCTGAGCCGCCGGGCCGCCGAAGCTCAACGCCGCGACCCTCAGCCAGACCCAGAAAGCCTCGCGCAGTGACACGCCATGGGGCGGGACGGCGTTCAATTTTTCCCCCATTGTCAAATTATCCATGTAGCTCTTTTCACGCCGCTTTCACGGGCGGCAATTGTGGGACTCACCGGAACAGCGCGTCGTAGATCAGCAGCCCGTAATGCAGCATCTCGTGGTCGTCGGGCACCTTGGCCGACAGTCCAAGCGAAATCGCAAACAGCCCGGCCGCCGGGGCCGCAAGATCGAGGCGATCCTATCAGCACCGCGTACAACTTATGCCAATGCCAACAGAGCCGGATCAGTCAGTTTGTATTTTGCGATGAAGGTATCGAACGAGCAGTGATCGCCGACATGGGTGAATTCCACGTCGGACACGTCGTAAGGCGTAGCGCCTGTTTCGGCGGCGACCTTCAATACATCACGCGCGGGCACATAAATGAAGGGTTTCGCCTGCCGCCTGCTAAGCCTCGATGCCGCCCTCCAGGAATTGCGCTTTAAATTGGGAATTCCCAATGTGAAGCAGATGAATTTTCGTTGGACGTTAGCAATCGGCGATGCCAACTCCGATGTTGAATAGGCTTCAAGATACGACGTTCTCCGCCTTTTCCCGCCTGCGGACACTCGGAGGAGACTGATGTGAATACTGTCACGTGGGGCGCGGTTGCGCCCGTCGTCAGCGCGGCGTTTCTGGCGTCATTCGTCGAGGTCGTCGAGGCCTTCACCATCGTGCTGGCAGTGGGCACATTCCAGGGTTGGCGGCCCGCACTGTTGGGGTCGCTCGCGGGCTTGGGTCTGCTATCGGGTCTGGTGATCGTGCTGGGGCCGCTTCTGAGCCTTATTCCTATCCACGCCCTGCAGTTTTTTATCGGTGTCTTGTTGCTGCTGTTTGGGATGCGGTGGCTGCGCAAGGCCGTCTTGCGAGCGGCCGACATTATCGCGCTCCACGATGAAGTGGCCGCATTCGCCAAGGAGACGGCCCAACTGCGCGATGAAGCCGTGCGGCGCAAAACGCGGCTCGACTGGATCGCGGGTCTCACGGCGTTCAAAGCCGTGGTTCTCGAAGGCATCGAGGTCGTGTTCGTCGTGATCGCCGTCGGCTCGGGACATGGCCAATTGTTGGCTGCCAGCCTTGGTGCGATCGCTGCCTGCGCGGTCGTTCTGCTCATCGGTATTTTCGTCCACAAACCCCTGTCACGGGTTCCTGAAAACGCGCTCAAGTTCACGGTGGGCGTGATGCTGTCGGCGTTCGGCGTGTTCTGGACCGGCGAGGGTCTTGGCATATCCTGGCCGGGCAGCGACTTCGCTATCGTCGTATTCGCCGCCATTTTCTTAAGTGTCGGATTGGCCTCGGCGGCGATCCTGCGGCGGCCGGTCCAGTCGGTGGATATCGCATCATGACACCGCTCGCAGAAATCCTGAACGGTGTGATCGGCCTGTTCCTTGACGACGAATTTCTGGCGGTTGGCGTTCTCGCCGTCGTTGCGATCGCAAGTCTCATGACCGTGTGCCTCGGCATAGAGCCCATATGGGCAGGTGCCGCCTTGCTCACAGGCAACGTTCTTGTCCTGATCATAGGTGTTGTTCGAACCGCCCGTATTTGCGGATGAAAAAACCGTAGAAAATGCCCCTGCCCCTGGACTCTTCGCAATCTCGCTGGGCCTGTCGGCAAATGTCGCCGACGGCCATGAAATGCTGCGCTATGACTGTTGATCTACTAGCCCTCCGCTGGCATCGTGATCTTCGCGGCGAGGCCCACAACTGGTCACCCGTCGCGGGTGCTTAAGTAGTAGAACGGGGCTAACGTAACGACACGAGAAGACATATCTGCAGTGGAGGTTAAAATGAGTCGGATGCATTTCCGTGCCGCGGCTTTCTTTGGTGCCGCACTGGTCTGTTCCATGTGCTCGAGCACATTCGCCGAGTCACCTGCGGCGATTGATACAGCTGCGATTGAGCAGATAACCGGGCTCAAAGGCGACCTCAACAAGGACGAGAATGTCTTTAAGGTTTCAAAGCCGAGAACCGACGTGAAGATAGACGTGGATGGCTGGCAAATGCCGCCATTCATGGGACTGACGTCTTGGGCCGCCTTTACCCCGGGCCATGACGGCCAAACCATGATGATGGGTGACACGGTTGTGTTCGAGGACGAGGTCAACCCCGCGATGAGCGCCGCGCTGGATGCGGGCCTGGAGGTAACGGCGCTGCACAACCACTTCTTTTTCGATCAGCCAAAGGTCTTCTTCATGCACATCGGTGGCATGGGCGACCCCGCCAAACTCGCTGCTGGTGTGAAAAAGGTCTACGACAAGATCACTGAGATCCGTGCCGCGCACCCTGAGCCGCAAAAGGCGTTATCCGGAGCGAAGATTGGTTCGCCGAACGCCATTTCAGGTGCACCGTTGGACGCCATTCTCGGCACCAAAGGTCAAGTCAACGATGGTATGTTCAAGGTCGTCCTCGGCCGGCCAGCCACTATGCATGGCGTTTCAGTAGGTAAGGAAATGGGTGTCAATACCTGGGCGGCCTTTGCGGGCACGGATGATGAAGCGGTGGTCGATGGCGACTTTGCCATGAGCGAGAATGAACTCCAGACCGTGCTCAAAGCCATGCGCAAGGAAGGGATCAACGTCGTCGCCCTTCACCAGCACATGAGCGACGAGCAGCCACGCATTCTGTTCCTGCACTACTGGGGAAAAGGAAAAGCGGCCGCGCTAGCGCAATCGGTCAAGGCGGCGCTTGCGGCCCAAGCATTGGCCTCAAAGTAGATATGAGGTTTCAAAACCTGCGTGCAGGTCACCCGAGGCTTTAGTGACGATTCGATTGCGGCGAGGTGGCCTCGGGCATTTTACGGTCGATCTTCAAACCCCTGACCTGCAAGCAACAGTTACGATCTCACCACGACCCCTTGAGAGCCCTTCGGATGGTTGCCTCGTCGGTTCCCATGTGCGCGGCCAGTCGGAACGGCTTCCAAAATACCACCCGCCTGGCGGCAGTTAGGGTTTGGCCACGCGCCGAGGCTCCCCCATGCTTGCGCACCAGCGGTTCGCCAAGCACATCAATCCACTTCTGCAACAAAATCGGCCAGAAGCGACCGTTACCGAGAGAGGGCGAGGATAGCAGTCCGGCAGCTCATCGATACATAGCCGATAGTCAACCAAGCTCTCTATGGTTTCTGGGCAGGAGTTGCGCCATTCTCGGGTCGGGTTTCGAAGTGACTTTTCCGAAGAGACGCCTACGGTGGAGGGGCGTGCCGCCGATTAGCGACCCATCATCGAGGTTCAGCAACAAGGAGCCGCGTTATGAATGCGATGAGTTACTCACGTCTTGCCAGCGCGATCTTCGCAGTCGTTGCGCTGCTGCAGTTTGTGCGCGCCGTGACCGGCTGGTCGGTGACGGTCGGTGGCACAGCGATACCTTTGGGGGCGAGCTGGATTGCATGTGTGGTTGCCAGCGTGTTGGCGTGGCTCGGTCTTACGGCGTCTCGCCGCTGAGGGACATGGCCCTAGACCAATCGGATCTCATGGGAAGTGACATCGGAAGTGATAAAAGCCGAATTTCAAAGTGGCCATGTGCACTGCGCCGTTAACTGGCGCTCTCGCTCGGCTTGCACCTTCTGTGGAGAAGCCTCGACATCCAATCCGTTCCCCCGAATATGGTCAAATGGGTTCTAGTGCAAATAATGCCATCATACGGATCGCCGTTGCGTGGGTCGTAGCCGAGGCGGGCTCACCACGAAAATCCACGCGCTTGTCGACGAAAAAGGCCGCCCGCTCCGCCTCCTGATCACGCCAGGACA
>JAYUAJ010000063.1:0-5859 GCA_043741375.1 Hyphomicrobiaceae bacterium
ACCGACAACTTCGAAGCCGGCCGCCTGATCGGCGCGTGGACCGCCGCCACCATGGGCGACAAGGCTAAGGACGCCAAGATCGGCTTTCTCGACATCAACACCAAGCAGGTCACGGTCGACGTTCTGCGCGACCAGGGCTTCATGAAGGGCTTCGGCATTGACGTGAAGGACGTCAACAAGATCGGCGACGAGGACGACAAGCGCATCGTCGGCCACGACTACACCAACGGCAACCCCGAAGGCGGCCGTAAGGCGATGGAAAACCTGATGCAGAAGGACGCTGGCATCAACGTCATTCACACCATCAACGAGCCTGCCGCTGCTGGCGCTTACGAAGCGCTGAAGGCCGTCGGCAAAGAGAAGGACGTGCTGATCGCTTCGGTCGACGGCGGCTGCCCAGGCGTCAAGAACGTCGCGGCCGGCATCATCGGCGCCACCTCGCAGCAATATCCGCTGCTGATGGCCTCGCTTGGCATTGAAGCCATCGCCAAGTTCGCCAAGGACGGCAGCAAGCCCAAGCCGACAGAAGGCAAGAATTTCTTTGACACCGGCGTCAGCCTGATCACCGACAAGCCGGTGGCTGGCGTGAAGTCGATCGACACCAAAGAAGGTCTGGCCAAGTGCTGGGGTTGATCGCATCTGTCTGTAATTAATGAACACTTGAACTTCGAAGGGCGGCCTATGTGGCCGCCCTTTTCATAAGCGGCGAATGAGTTCATAATTGACGGCCAGGGTGCGCGCGCAGGTATCCAATAGGGAGACGGGGATGGCGGTTCAGGACTTTGAAAAGGTCATTGATCAGAGCGACCAGGGCGTCGCCGCGTTCGAGGGTAGAAAGTCGGTTGTCGAACGTGTGCAGCATTTCCTGCATTCGAGCCAGGCTGCCGTGCCGCTGATCGTGCTCGTGGCCTCTATCGCAATTTTCGCCGTTCTGGTCGGTAACAAATTCTTCTCGGCCTTTGCGCTGTCGCTGATTGTTCAACAGGTGGCCATCACTGGTATCATCGGCGCGGCTCAGACGCTGGTCATCCTCACCGCCGGCATCGACCTCTCAGTTGGCGCCATCATGGTGCTGTCGTCGGTGGTCATGGGGCAGTTCATCTTCCGCTACGGTGTGCCCGTGCCGATCGCGATCCTTTGCGGCTTCCTCTGCGGCGGCCTGTGCGGCTGGATCAACGGCATGCTGGTTGCCCGTATGAAACTGCCGCCGTTCATCGTCACGCTTGGAACCTGGCAGGTCTACTCGGCTGCCAACTTCATCTATTCGGCCAACGAAACCATCCGCAGCCAAGACATCGAAGAGAAAGCGCCGCTGCTGCAGTTCTTTGGGCTCAACGTGAAGATCTACGGCTTCGTCCTGACCTTCGGCGTCGTGTCGATGATCCTCTTGGTGCTGCTGCTCTGGTACATCCTGAACTTCACCGCTTGGGGCCGCCGGGTTTACGCGGTTGGCGATGACCCCGAAGCGGCCGAACTGTCGGGCGTTCCTGTGCCCAAGATGCTGGTAACGGTTTACACGATTTCCGGCCTGATCTGCGCCTTCGCGGGCTGGGTGCTGGTTGGCCGCATCGGCTCGGTCTCACCAACGGCGGGTGAATTTGCCAACATCGAGTCCATCACCGCCGTTGTGATCGGCGGTATTTCGCTTTTCGGCGGTCGCGGCTCGGTGCTGGGCATGATTTTCGGCGCGCTCATTGTCGGCGTGTTTTCGCTCGGGCTGCGCCTCTACGGCACTGACCCGCAGTGGACCTATCTCTTGATTGGCGTGCTGATCATTGCAGCTGTCGCGGTTGACCAATGGATCCGGAAGTTGTCGCAATGAGCACTTACACCATGCCCATTCTGCAGGCCCGCAATCTCAGCAAACGCTACGGCCGCGTCGTCGCCCTCGACGGCGCCGATTTCGATCTGCATCCGGGCGAGATCCTCGGCGTTATCGGCGACAATGGCGCGGGCAAGTCGACGCTGATCAAGGCGCTGGTCGGGGCCGTCGCGCCCGATGAGGGCCAGATCATGCTCGACGGCAAGGTCGTCAACTTCCGCACGCCGATCGAAGCCCGCAAGGCTGGCATCGAGACGGTGTTCCAGAATCTAGCACTATCGCCAGCACTGAGCATCGCCGACAACATGTTCCTTGGCCGCGAGAAGCGGGTGCCCGGCGTGCTTGGCAGCGTGTTCCGCCTGCTCGACAAGGCCGGCATGCAGAAGGACGCGCGCGCCAAACTTTCCGAACTCGGATTGCTGACGATCCAGAACATCAATCAGGCGGTCGAGACGCTTTCGGGCGGTCAGCGACAGGGTGTTGCTGTTGCCCGCGCCGCCGCCTTTGGTTCAAAGGTCATCATCATGGACGAGCCGACAGCCGCGCTCGGTGTGAAGGAGAGCCGCAAGGTGCTGGAGCTGATGAAACTCCTCAAGAGCCGCGGCCTGCCGATTGTGCTGATCAGCCACAACATGCCGCACGTCTTCGAAGTCGCCGACCGCATCCACATCCACCGCCTCGGCAAGCGCCACGCGGTAGTCGACCCGAAGATGATCTCGATGTCGGACGCCGTCGCCATCATGACCGGCGCCATGGCCCCGCCAGCCCAGGCGGCGGCTTAACTCCCGAGCTTACTGATTGGCACTCGGGCGCCCCGATACTCTGTGGGGGATCGCCGCTGCACGCCTTGACACCCCCAAGCCCAAGCCGCAATGGTCGCTCCAACCCCCAACAACGCTGGGACGTCGACAACGCCGATGCGCACATACCTGGACTTCGAGAAGCCCGTCGCCGAGCTGGAGAGCAAAGTCGCTGAGCTCCGGTCATTGACGCAGGCTCAGACCAGCGCCTCCATTGCCGATGAGATTTCCAAGCTGGAACAGAAAGCCAGATCTGCTCTGGGCGACATGTACGGCAAGCTCACGCCCTGGCAGAAGACCGAAGTCGCGCGCCATCCCGAGCGGCCGCATTTGCGCGACTACCTGGAAGGCCTCGCCACGGATTTCACGCCGCTTTCGGGCGATCGGCACTTTGCCGAAGACAATGCCATCGTGGGAGGGCCCGGCTGGTTCCGTGGCCAGCCAGTGCTGTTCATGGGCCACGAGAAGGGCAGCGACACGGAATCGCGCGTGAAGCACAATTTCGGCATGGCCCGCCCCGAGGGCTACCGCAAAGCCATCCGTCTGCTGGAGCTGGCGGACAAGTTTTCGCTGCCCGTGATCACGCTCGTCGATACGCCTGGCGCCTATCCCGGCATTGAGGCGGAGGAACGCGGCCAGGCCGAAGCGATCGCTCGCTCGACTGATGCTTGCCTTGGACTCGGCGTACCCCTGATCGCTGTCGTGATCGGCGAGGGCGGGTCCGGCGGGGCGGTTGCCATTGCAACGGCCAACAAGGTGCTGATGCTGGAACACTCGGTTTACTCGGTCGCCTCGCCAGAGGCCGCCGCTTCGATCCTGTGGCGCGATTCCGCCAAGCGCATCGACGCTGCAACCAATATGAAAATCACCGCACAGGATCTGGAGCGTCTGAAGATCATCGACGGGATCATTCCCGAACCGCTCGGCGGGGCCCATCGCGACCGCACCGCGATGATCAAGCGTACCGGTGATCGCATCGAGGCCGCGCTGGCCGAGTTCGAAGGCATGGACGCCGATGCCGTCAGGTCACAGCGGCACGCCAAGTTCATGCAGATCGGACGCGGAATTTAACCGATTTTGCAATGCGTTACCGTGCCGGGTTCATGCAAAGAAGCAACAGACGGTAACGGATTTCAACAATTGCGAAGGTGCCATGCTGTTGCCCCATTGGCGTGTGGCTGCAAACGGTCTAGGGTGGTCGAACTCTTCTATCTGTGGGGTCAGCTGCGATGTCGAAGACGTTCCGCATTATCGTCGCCGGTTTCGGCATCGTGGCCGGGGCGCAAATCGCCACCGCCGCGGAGCCTGCGGCACCGTCCCGGCTGATCAGTCAGGCTGACGTTATCGGCATTTCAGTGAAACAATCGCTGATCGCGGCTGCCAAAGCCGGCAATGGCCCATTCGATATCGCGACTGCCGAGGCCATCGAGCGGGCTTACGAGCAGCACGGCAATCTGCCGATCTGGGTCGATGGCAGCGGCTACAACGCCAAAGCGCAGCAGGTCATCGACGAGCTTAAGCGCGCAAGCGATTGGGGTCTTGCGACTGCGGATTACAGCGTGCAGCCGGTGGCTGTGGCCACGGTGACCAACGCCAAGCTGGCCGATGCGGAATTGGCACTTACGCGGGCCGCCGTGAAGTACGCGCGCGACGCTCATGTCGGCCGATTCGACCCCGCTCGCATCAGCGAGCTCATCGATCTGATGTCAACGCCGCCCGATCCGTCGGCTGTGCTTACGGGTCTGGTGGCCGCCACAGATCCAGGGGCATTTCTCACCAGCTTCAATCCGCGCCACCCGGAATTCGAGCAACTGCGCCAGAAGTACTTGGCGTTGCGCGGCAACCAGCCCGGCGCTGCGCCGGTACGTATTCCCGATGGGCCGAAGTTGCGGCTCGGCGATACCAGCGCCGACATCGCGCTGATTCGGCAGCGTCTTCGGGTGCCTGCGGCAGGTGGCGCCGATCCGCAGCGATACGACGACGCTTTGCAGGTCGCGGTCAAAGACTTCCAGGATCGCAGTGGCTACCGTGTCGATGGCGTGATCACACCAAGTTTCCGGCGCGCTCTGAACACGCAGATCCAGTCGGCGCCAGCCAAGACCACGCAGATTGATAAGATCCTTGCCAATATGGAGCGTTGGCGCTGGCTGCCCGAGAATCTCGGCGACAAGTATATCTTCGACAACATCCCCGAGTTCATGACGCGCGTGGTCGACGGCGGTCAGATCATCCATCAAGCGCGCATCGTGGTTGGCAAGACCGACACGCCAACCCCGATCTTTTCAAAGAACATGCAGTATGTTGAGTTCCACCCCTTCTGGAAGGTCCCGGACTCCATCAAGATGAAGGAAATCCTGCCCTCGATCGCGCGCAACGGCAGCGGCGCCTTGGCCCGGCGCGGCCTTAAGATCGGATTGAACGGCAAGGAACTCAACGCCTCATCGATCAATTTCGGCACCAGCGATATTCGAGGCTACGATGTGTACATGCCGCCGGGGCCAGGCAACGCGCTGGGCGACGTGAAGTTCATGTTCCCGAACCACTACTCGGTCTACATGCACGATACGCCTGCCAAGGACTTGTTCGCCAACAGCTCGCGTGCCTTCAGCCACGGCTGTATGCGGGTGCAGGATCCGCACAAGCTGGCCGAAGTCATCATGAGCGAGGCCAACGGTTGGTCGGCGGAAAAAACCAAGGCCCAATTCGCCGACAGCGATAACCAGCAGGTTCCCCTTGAACATCAGCTGCCGGTGCATGTGACCTACTTCACAGTCCGCGTCGGTTCGGACGGTCAGCTGCAGTTCATCGACGACGTTTATGGCCACGACAACCGCACCATTAACGCGATGGCTGGCCGTTGGGGTCAGGTCAACAAGCAGCTGGCTCCGAAAGAGACGCCAGAGGGCGACGTCATGGCCAGCATCCGCAATGGCGGTAGTAGCAGCGGCAACATCTTTGCTAGCGGCGGTGGCGGTGGTGGAACTTTCGCCGATATCTTCGGCTTGAGCGGCGATTCTGGCTCGGCCAAAAAACGGGCCCGCCATATCCGGGTTCGGGTTTTCAACGGCAGCGGTGCGAACAGTGGGTTCGTACAGTCTGGCGCGCAGCCGAAAAGTATCTTCGATCTGTTCTTCAACTAGTCTTATTGATCGGACCGCAGCGGCCTCCGGACAATCACCCGGAGGCTGTTCTGCTTTTTACCGCAGAATGTTGGCTTGAAGCCGACGCTCTTTTCGT
>JAYUAJ010000064.1:0-5836 GCA_043741375.1 Hyphomicrobiaceae bacterium
GCGAGCATGGCGAAACCCAGGGCCAGGCTGATGCTGGCGGCGGCAAAAACCGGGGCGAACGCGGCCCCGCCCAAGAGCTGGACCGCAGCGCCAGGCGCGCCCGGTTCGGCCATGCCAACAGCGATTCCGCTGGCTGCCGCCACCGCGCCAACCAGCGCTATGCCGATGCTGCTGCCCAGCGCGCGCAAGAATGCCAGTACGCCTGAAACCACGCCGATGTCGCGCGGGTCCACAGCGTTCTGCACCGAGACCGTGGTGACTGGAAACTGCAGGCCCGAGCCGATCCCGACCAGGATCAGGACGGTCTCGCATTCGGCAAAACCGAGGCTCGCGGCACGATAACTGATCCAGGCCAGGCCCAGACAGCCCACCGCCAGTCCGGCCAGCGGCAGCCGTTTATAGTGCGCGTACCGCGCCATGGTCTGGCCGGCAAAGCTCGCACCCGCGACGGTGCCAATCATATAGCCGACCAGTGCCACGCCGGCCTGCGACGAAGTCATGCCCAGCACCAGTAGCAAGAACAGGGGAATGAACACCGTCAGGCCGATGAAGGCGGCCATGGCGAAGAACACGGAGAGTGTCGCCGTGAGGACCACGCGATTGCCGAGCACCTCCAAGGGGATCAGCGGCTGCGGCGTCACGATCATATGGCGGGTAATGATGGCCACCAGGATCACGGCCGCCGCGGACAGGCTGAGTACCGCCGGTGAGGTCCAGCCGAACTGCGGCTGCGGCCCGAGCGCCAACGCCAGCATGAGCGCGACCGTCGCCAGCATCACCAGCGCGGCGCCGACGAAATCGAGTTTGTGGTCGCGCTTGGCCCAGGGCAGGCGCTTCAGAGTGTTGTTGGTCATCAGCACAGCGAGTGCGGCAAGTGGAAGGTTCAACCAGAAAATCACCGACCAGTGCAGATGCTGAGTGATGAAGCCACCCAGGATCGGTCCGGCCACACTTGCGATCGCCCACGTGCCAGAGATGTAGACGGCAAACTTGCCGCGCTCCTTGGGTGGCACCAAGTCGCCGATCACCGTCTGGGCGAGTGCCATCAGTCCTCCACCGCCCAGGCCCTGCACGGCGCGACCGAGAATGAGGCTCCACATGTTGGGGGCCAGCGCGCAAAGTATTGATCCCACGACGAAAATCGCGATGGCGGCAAACAGCGTCGGCCGGCGGCCGTGGATGTCGGCGACCTTGCCGTAGAGTGGGGTTGTGGCTGTGGCGGTGAGGAAATAGGCCGATACGATCCAGGAGATGTAGGCGGATCCGCCAAGGGCTGCACCGATAGCCGGGATGGCGGGTGCCACAATGGTCTGATCAAGCGCAGCCAGCAGCATCGCGATCAGAACGCCGATGATAATACGGACCCGGTCGGCTTCGCTGATGGTCGCGGGACCAGCCGCAGCGGGAGGCGAAGTGGCTGGCAAGTCTTGCATCGCGAATCTTTCTGGGGTGAGCGGGCTGTCTCGGCCATTCTCACTCCGTGAACCGAATTGAGCGAGGGTTTTAGGCCAAAACTCTCGCATGGGGCATATGCAGCTCAGGACAATTGCTTGACTTGGCGAAGCGGCCGAATAGAGTGCGCCGACCTTCAACGGGGCTCGCGAAAACGCGATCGCCCCGCGAGTGGCGTTTAGCCCTCGATCAGCCCAAGCGAATGGAACGACCATGGCCAAGCCAGCCACTCTCAAGATCAAGCTGCTGAGCAGCGCCGGGACGGGGTTTTTCTACGTGACCAAAAAGAACCCGCGCACCATGACGGAAAAGATGGCCGTCAAGAAGTACGACCCGATCGTGCGCCAGCACGTCGAGTTCAAGGAAACCAAGATCAAGTAGGATTGTGACGGATAGCCCGGAGTGCGTCTGCGGGGGCTGAGCCGTGCCTGATTTACCGCCGGACATTTCGGCGTGCGTGAAGCCCCAGAATAACGAAGGGCCCGCACTCACTCGGCAGCGGGGTAAATCCGAGCGAGGTGCGAGCCCTTCTCCGAGCATTAGACCAAAGAGGGCGTTGGTCACGGCTCGAACTCTATGTTCCGGAGAATGTCAGACCGTGTGCGGATCGGCTAGCGACGTACTCGCCTAGCGTTAATCCCGGACCGGTCGATCGATGTGCCCTCTCAATTTCTTGCCTGCGAACACTTTCACCAGTGCAGCAAAACCACTGTCAACCAAAATAACGCATTTTGTGTGGCAGCGGCGCGACCAAACGTTCTCGGTATGTCCCGTCAAAACGCGAGCCACTGCTGGCCTGGGCGCACTGTTAAGCTCGCTATATCCTCAGAATCAAGTTAAATTTGACGAGTCCAGGGCAAAATATGACTTGTCCACAGATATTTGTAGCGCCACCGCTAATTTATTTTGTGATCCAAAGCGATCGGCGGGCTAAGCCGCGTCGGAGGCGACCTTGTTGCGGCCCGTGCGCTTGGCATTATAGAGCGCCATGTCGGCGCGCTTGAAGATGGTTTCGCTGGTGTCGTTGACTTGCTCAAGCGAGGCCACGCCAACGCTGGCCGTGACCGCAATGCCCTCGACCATGGTGCTGATCTTGAACGGCTCGGACGCCGTACCCGAGCGCAGCCGCTCACCAACCTTGCAGGCCTTCTCGATATCGGTATCCGGCATGATCACGACAAACTCTTCGCCGCCCATCCGGCAGGCGAGGTCGATACCACGGGTATTCCGTTTCAAACGGTCGGCGAATTCGCGCAACACCGCATCGCCAGCGTCATGGCCGAAGCGGTCGTTGACCAGCTTGAAGTGGTCGATGTCGGCGACCAGCATGGAGAGCGCACGGCCCTTGTGCAGCGCCTCTTCGACCAGCGTACGCAGGTGGTTTTCCATGTAGCGGCGGTTGTGCAGGCCGGTGAGCGGGTCGGTAACGGCCGCCTCAACGCTTTGTTCCAAGCGGGTGCGCAGGAATTCGGTGTAACGGCGGCGGCGCATCTGGGTGCGCACGCGCGCGAGCATCTCATTGCGGTCGATCGGACGCATCAGGTAGTCGTTGACGCCGAGGTCGAGCCCGCGCAACAGGCGGGCTTCGGCGCCGGGTTCGACCAGCATGACGATCGGGATGTGGCGCAACCGGTCGACCGAGCGGATCTGCGAGCATAGGCGCAGACCGTCGGAGCCGTTCAGGCTGAGGCTGATCATCACCAAGTCGAAGGAGCCGTTGGTGAGGCGTTGCAGGGCAGCCGCCGGATCGCCTTCAAGCGTCGTGCTGTGCTCGGTTTCCAGCGACTCGACAATGCGCTGCGACGAGCGCGGATGATCGTCGACAACCAGAATCTTGCCAGGTTCGGCATTGGCCTGGTGCTTCTGCTGGAAGGACTCAAGCAGTCCCATCTGCTCCCCGGTCGAGGCGCGCATGCGCATTTCGTCGGTGAGCGTCTTGAGCCGCGCGAAGTTGCGCACGCGCGTGACCAGCGCAATGTCATCCACCGGTTTCGTCAGGAAATCGTCGGCGCCGGCTTCCAGGCCGTTGACGCGGTCCGAGGTCTGGTCGAGCGCCGTCACCATGATGACGGGGATATGCTGCGTGCGCGGATTGGTCTTGATGCGGCGGCAAACCTCGAAGCCGTCCATGCCGGGCATCATGACGTCCAGGAGCATGATGTCGGCGCGATCGCGGGCGCAGATTTCGAGCGCGTCGGGGCCATTGCTGGCCGTCAAGACCTCGAAGTATTCGGCCGAAAGCCGTGCTTCGAGCAGCTTGACGTTGGCCAGAATGTCATCGACGACCAGTACGCGCGCAGTCATCCCGCAACCTCAACTCTTCATTTGACGGCGACCGTCCCTCGGCGGCGTCATGCCGGTCCGATGAACTGCCGCACTGTGCCAAGGAACATCGGAACCGAGATCGGCTTCGAGATATAAGCCTCGCAGCCGCCCTGACGGATCCGTTCCTCGTCTCCCTTCATGGCGAAGGCGGTTACGGCGACGACGGGAATGTCCCGCAAGCTGTCGTCTTCCTTCAGCCACTTGGTCACTTCCAGGCCCGAGACTTCCGGGAGCTGGATGTCCATCAGGATGAGATCGGGGCGATGTTTTCGCGCAAGCGCGAGCGCCTCCAGTCCCGTCCGTGTCTGCAAGGTCGCGTAACCATGAGCATCGAGGACATCGTGGAACAGTTTCATGTTCAACTCATTGTCTTCGACGATCAGGACTGTCTTTGCCATATCTGCCGCCTTCAACCCTGAGCGCATTGTGGTTTGCTCCAGCGTGACGCCGGGGCATATGCAACGCAATCCCAGATCATGCCAGACGTCCGTTTGTTGTGGTACTGACTTGCACGATGACAACCACCATGCCTGAAAGCGGTTAGGAACCCTTTAATCGGGCGGGGTGGGCGTCAACCTTGTTTGAGAGGAAGCGCCCCGATGCGGCAGCGCAAGATGACGCGGGACGAAGCCGAGGAAATTGCGACGGCTGCCTTTGGCCTCCTGGCCGAGGAACCCGAACGCACAGCCCGCTTTCTCAACCTCTCCGGGCTCAATCCCGAAGATCTGCGGGCCATCGCCGGTACGAGCGAGTTCCATATCGCGGTGCTCGACTATGTCCGCCGGGACGAGTCCTTGCTGCTCGTGCTCGCGGCGCGCCAAGGCGTAGACGCCGAACGGATCGCGCTAGCAGAGCGGGAGCTGGCCGGCGCCGTTGACGAGTAGGGTGTGCTGAGCCCGTTTGCGAAGCCCACCGATTTGCAACAGGCGGGGGGCTTCGCGAGTAAGCTCAGCCCACCCTACAAGGCAGTCCAAATGTCCCAAAAACAGGCCTACTCAGGGCACTTGGCCGGCGGATAGAACTCGATTTCGGCGAGCGAGCCTTTCACTGACAGCGAGCCATAGTCGATGGCGAGTTTGCTGACGACGCCGTTTTCATAGACCGTGAACGCCATCTCGTGTTCCGGCGTGCCTTCGGCCTTGGCGCTTTCGGTTGCGTAGTAGGCGATATTGACCGGCCAGGATCGCAACACGTTGAGCCGTTCCGCGTTCTTGACGGCGGCGATGTCGGGGTTTGCAACAGCGGGCCGCAGCTTGCCAATGATTGAGTTGGTAAAGCTCGCCTTCTGGCCTTTGTCCGAGCCGTCGAACAGATTTGCCGCCATGGCATGTTCGCCACGGATTGCCGCGCCCAGCAGCCGGATGGTGTGCTGCACCGGAAAGATCGTGTCCGGCAGCAACGACAGTTTCTCGCTCTTGGGCTTGGCCAGGCTCACCGCGACAGCGTCATGTTCTGCCGGCCTTTCGGCGCTGCCGGACGTCGCGTCGCTCGGCTCGGCATTTTGATAATCGTCGACCGTGAACTTGAACTTGTCGCCACCCGGCGTTTCCCAGGTGGTCGAGCGCAAATCGCTCATGGTCTCGCCGCCGTCGCGATTGCTCACGCCCATGACGAAGCGCATGTTCTGGGTAAAGCCTTCGCAGACATTGCCGGTAAACTCGAACACCAGCCGGCCGCGCACACCGGCAACCGAGGACGACGCTCGCGCGCTGCCCAACTCAAGATTGTAGACGGCCCGGTGCGGCGCCAGCATCAGCGCTTCGGGCGGGAGCACGCCGGCCGAGGCCAGCGGAGACAGGATCAGCCATGCGGCTGCCGCAAAAACTGTCGTTCGAGTGCGTTCGCTCATGCGCCACCAATCCTTAAGGCCGTACGTGAGGCCCAAACCGGCCGTATGCTGCCCGCAATTGGTGCCAGTTGCAACGCCGACCGCCGATCTATCCGGCTTCGATTGCCACTCTAAGGCCCAGACCCTAAATGACTAGGTAAGCAATGTATCAATTCAGGGGCACCGGATGGCGGACGCGAATCACAACCATGGGCCCCGGCTGAGTTGGCC
>JAYUAJ010000065.1:0-13451 GCA_043741375.1 Hyphomicrobiaceae bacterium
CGTCGGCCGCTTCATACGCCGCACCAGCCTCGATGAACTGCCGCAGCTCATAAACATCGTGGCCGGCGATATGTCCCTGGTTGGACCGCGCCCGCACGCGCTGGTGCACAACGAGCACTACGGCGAACTGCTGGAGCGCTACGCCAACCGCCATCAGGTGAAACCTGGCCTGACTGGCTGGGCCCAAGTGAACGGATATCGCGGCGAAACACAAACCCCGGAGGATATGCGCAAGCGCGTCGAGTACGACCTCGTCTACATCACCAACTGGTCCCTGCTGATGGATCTGCGCATTCTGGCGACGACTCCCGTCTACGGTTTCACCAACAAGAACGCGTTCTAGCCGTGGCCATCGTTGAGAGAATCACTGGCGGCTTACCCCCCACGCCGACCCTCCCCCTCAAGGGGGGAGGGGGCGTTGGCGCCGCCAGCTGGGTGCGACAATTACGACGCTTGCTGACCTTCAATACTAGTCTCGATCTCTCCAATCATGCCGACCAAACCCCCTCCCCCCTTGAGGGGGAGGGTTGGGGTGGGGGGTATGCCCCACAACTTGGCGCCCATGGCCTAACGCTGAACAGACCTCAGGCCAACCATGGCTGCTAAGAAACCGCGCAAACCCCGCATGCCGCTGCCGATCCTGATGATGATCATCGGCATCATCGCGCCGATCGAATTTTCGCCGATCCTTGGCACGCTGACTTTGATGCCGCATCGTTGCGCTATCCTCATCTTCATCATCCCGGCGCTGATCAAGCTGTTCTCGGGCAAAGGCATCAAATGGGCGCACTACGACATTCTGTTCATTCTCTATAGTTTCTGGGTGCTTTTCGCCTTCATGATGCACCTGGAAATGCAGGCGGGCCTGGCGACGGGCGGCTCGCTGATGCTGGAGTGCCTGGGCGGCTATATCATCGCGCGCGCCTATATCCGCACCTACGACGACTTCATGGCGACGCTGAACGGACTGTTCTATTCGATCTGCTTTGTTGGCTTGCTGGCGCTGCCCGAAGCCGTCACCGGCTTCCACTTTGTGCACATCTGGCTGAAGGGCATCGGCACGGTCGCGGTCGCTGCCAACGACGAAGTGCGTTGGGGTCTGCACCGCTCCTACGCCACCTTCAACCATCCGATTCTGTACGGAGCCTACTGCGCCAGTCTGCTGTCGATGATCTGGTTCACCGAAACCGGGACGGGCACGCGCCTAGCCAAAGCTGTCTCGCTGTGCACCGCCACCTTCTTTGGCCTCTCCTCGGCGCCGCTCAACACGTTGGTGATGCAGAGCCTGCTGGGCGGTATCCACCGCGCCACCAAGCGCTTTCCAAACCGCGTAAAGATCTTCGGCGTGTTCCTGCTGATCGTCTACGTCCTGTTGGCTCTCTTCAGCGACAAGTCGCCGATCGCGCAGATCGTCACGCGCATCTCGATTGATCCGGAAACGGCCTATTACCGCACGCTGATCTGGGGCTTTGGCATGGACAACGTCTGGGCCAATCCGTGGCTCGGGCTCGGCCTTGACCCCTGGGTGCGTCCGGCCTGGATGCCGTCGGACAGCGTCGACGCCTATTGGCTGAACGTCGCCATGCAGATGGGTCTTCCCGCCATCGCCCTGCTCATCGCCGCGATCTGGACCTTGATTGCCCGCGTGCACAAGCGTGGCCCCGGTCAGCGGCCGTACAAAGAGCAGCGCGCGGCCATCGGCTGGACGCTATCGTTTATCGCCTTCACGCTGGCCGGGATGACGGTGCACTACTGGAATTCGACGCACACCTATTTGTTCTTCCTGCTCGGCATGAGCGGTTGGCTGGCCGATCCGGTGACGGTGACAGCGAAGGTGAAGGCCACAGCCAAGGCGGCCACCAAGGTCAAGGCGCCCGCCACGACAGCACGACCCGATTGGACACATCCGCCGCGTCCAGGCCCGCTCTTGCCTGAGCCCGCCTTCGTCAAACGCTACGTCAGCGGTCTGGACCCGCAAGCCGCGGGCTGACATCAGCCCAGCTTCCGGTCCAGCCAATCGCGCGTTCGAAAGTACGGCCCGAGCACCGGCAACAGCCATCTCGGATCGCCGTTGTACAAACGATGGTCTGGAAACTCGGCGCGATCGAACGCGCACGCATAGTTCGCCGCGCCGGCAACTTTGCGCGCCACCTGTGTCCCCAGATAGGTCATTATCGCCACGCCCGAGCCGTTGCAGCCGAGCGCATAGTGCAGCCCGTCCATGCGGCCCATGTGCGGCACTTCATCAAAGGTGAAGGCGACGTTGCCGGTCCAGGCGTGCGTGATCTTCACCCCCGCCAGCTGTGGGAAGCGGTCCAGCATGTGCTGATACAGGATCGGCGCGGTATCGAGCGGATCCGAGAGGCTGAATTTCGCGCGTCCACCGAAGATCAACCTACGCCGGTCGCCTGACATGCGATAATAGGTCAGCACCCGCCGCGTATCGTAGATGCTTTTGTTGTGTGGCATCAGGGAATATGCCAGGTCCTCGGGCATCTCTTCGGTCGCGATGATGTAGCTGCCGACGGGTACCACGCGGCGCTTGAGTCGAGGCGTCACAGCGCCGGTATAGCCGTTGGTCGCGATGATCACGTCCCCCGCCTCGACCGTGCCGCGAGCAGTCTCGACATGCCACTTGGCACCGACTTGCGCGATCTTGCTGACCGGCGCTTTGCCGCAAATCGCGATGCCCTTTGCCGTCGCGATGTCCAACAGACCTTTGTAGTATTTGGCCGGGTGCAGGTGCGCCGCGCGGTTGGCGACCATGCCGCCGTGATAGTAGTCGCTCGCGATTTCGTCGCGCTGCCGTTCGCGCGGCAGCATATAGGCCTCGCTGTCGGCGTACTCGTTGAGAGGGCCGAGTTTCTTGGCCATCTGAAGATAGTGCTTCTTGGCCCAGGCGCCACCGAACCGACCGGTCCTGGTCCACTCGCAGTCGATCTTGTTGTCGGCGATCATCTGCTCAATGACGGTAAAACTATCCGAGGCGTCCGTCAGTAGTCGCTGCATTTCGGTGGCGCTGTTGGCGCCGGTGTAGCGCTTGCCGACTGACGTGCCACCCGAGACCATGCCGCCATTGCGGGTCGAGCCGCCAAATCCCGGCTCGTTCGCATCGAGCACCACGCAGTCCAAACCCAAACGATGGAGTTCGATGGCCGCGCACAACCCGGCATAACCGCCGCCCACGATCGCCACGCGCGCCGTATGCGGAACGTCAACGGACTCTGTAATGGTGGGCTGATAGGCCTCCCACCAGAACGGCTTAGCTTTGAAGTCGGAATGGAAAATGTCGGAACGGATCATGGGGCACCGGTTCTATGCCGTAAGGAGCCGATGGCTGACGGCCTCGAAAAAATGCTCTTCCAGATTGTTCCCAGCCCCGTCCCGATCAACCACCAGAAAGCTCTGCTGCGGCTGCAGCGCCAGCACGGGGTGGTGCCAGGCATTGCGCACGTAGTTGACTCCCTGCCGGCCGGTGGCGCGGAAGCAGCGCAGGGCTGCCGGATCGGGCCGCTCCGTCCCCTCGCCGACCACCACCAGCCAGTCATCGTCCGACAGCGGATAGAAGGCCTGGGAGCCGAGCGGATGCCGCTCCAGCATGCGCACCGTGAAGGGGAATACGCGGCGCTTGGCTCGAAAGATCGACAGGATCGCCGCCCCGCCCTCTGCGCTCACGTCGGCATGGGCCAGCGCATGAAACCGCTCCGTCGTCCCCTCATTGATCATGCGCCGCTCGGCTCCCGCCGTCTCGATCACGTCGCCGTAGGGCGCGAAAGCCTCGCGCGTCAGCGGTTCGATGCGAAGTGTCCTGGGTCCTGTCACTTGGCCAGTGTTCCGAAAATGCGTAACCGCGACACCCCGCCGTCCGGATAGATGTTCAACTTCACGTGGCTGACCGGACCGAGTTTGTCGATCTGTTCGGCACCAAACGTGTGCACGGCATCGGCCTTCAACTGCTTCATGCCCATCAGTTCGGGCCAGAACTGCGATTGAGTGATGATCGAGGCGCGTGTGCCCTGCTCGACCTTGGCGGCCTGCAATGAACAGCGGTCGGCAAAATTGCCTTTGTAGAAGGCGGTATCGACCTCAATCTTCTCGACCGTGCCCGCATTGCCCAGCGCCACGATAATCCAATCGTTGCCTGGCTCGCGGCGGCGGCGCGTTTCCCAGCCGTCGCCCATGTTGCGCCCTCTCCCTTCCATCAGAAAGGCGGGAAGGTTGCCATAGTGCGCGTCATTGTAGGCGACGATCATGCCCCCATTCTTGATGGCCGACAGTTCGTGGACGGTCTTGGTGTCGCCTGCCTTCCAGCCCGGGATTGGAGCGCCATAGACGCGGAACCGCGCAACGCCGCCATCGGGAAAGATCTGCAAGCGGACGTAACTGACCGCAGCGTCGGACTGAACGGCGAAGTTGTGATGTTGACTGGACCCCAGCGAACTGATCGGTAGCAGCGGCGTCCATTCGGTCTTATCGGTGGGCTCACCATCCGACCGGCAGCCTTCGACCGAAGCGGCGGGCGGGAAGTTTCCGGTGAAATGGCTGGTGTCGATATCGAGGCCCTTGATCACGCCTGGTGTCGCCAGTTTCACGATGGCCCAGTCATGCCCGCCATGGCGGCGGCGACGCGATTCCCAGCCGTCCATCCACTTTCCGTTGTCGTCGTATTTGTCGGGAACGAAGACGGCGGGCGCGTCCTGCAGCATGCGCGACTTATCGGCAAAAAAATCATCGGTCGCAAAAGTGGCGACGGCGCCCAATCGCGCACTGGCAAGATTTGGATAGTCGTAGGCAAAATCGGGAATGTGGGGTTCACGTTTCATATCGCCGCCTTTGCCGCCTTATACGGATATTCTGTGCGCCAGTGCCGCGCGATGTCGACGCGCCGCGCCAGCCAGACCGTGTCGTGTTTCTGCACATAGTCGATGAAGCGCGCCAGCGACTGGATGCGCGCGGGGCGACCGATCAGACGGCAGTGCAGGCCAATCGAGAGCATGCGCGGGGTGGTCGCGCCCTCGGCGTAAAGCGCATCGAAGGCGTCCTTCAGATAGGTGAAGAACTGATCGCCTGAATTGAACCCTTGCGGCGTCGCAAAGCGCATGTCGTTGGTATCGAGCGTGTAAGGTACAATCAGATGCGGCCTATCCACCATCTTCGACCAGAATGGCAGGTCGTCGGAATAGTCGTCGGAGTCGTAGAGGAAGCCACCCTCCTCGGCGACCAGCGCACGGGTATTTTCCGACGTGCGCCCCGTATACCAGCCAAGCGGCCGTTCGCCAGTGATGCGTTTCTGAATCTCGATGGCGCGCTGCATATGCTCGCGTTCTTCCGCGATGGGCATGCCCTGATAGTTGATCCAGCGCAGCCCGTGCGAGCAGATCTCGTGGCCGTCCTTCAGCGCCACCTCGGTGACTTTCGGCAAACGCTCCAGCGCCATCGCCACCGCGAACATCGTCAGCGGCACATTGCGGGACCGGAACAAGTCGAGCAGCCGCCACACGCCGACCCGCGACCCGTATTCGTAGATCGACTCCATGCTCATGTGGCGCGCGCCGATGAACGGCAACGCCCCGACGATCTCGGACAGGAAAATCTCGGACTGCTTGTCGCCATGCAGCACATCCATCTCGCCGCCCTCCTCATAGTTGAGGACGAACTGCACAGCGATGCGCGCCTTGCCGGGCCAATTGGCCTTGGGTGGGTTCGGGCCGTAGCCGGCCATGTCGCGGGGGTAGGGGCTGGTGATCATGGTCATCGCGGCCTAATAAAATCAATCCTCGAAAATGTCTCTAGGCGTCCAGGATTGACGCCAAGGGCGATGTTCCAAGAAGTCGTCGGGCAACAATTCAGCGATACGAATGAGCAATTCGGCAAAGCCAGCTCGCCCTTCGCGGACCGCCTGCATCAATTCTCGATTGCGCGCGACTTCCTCGTCACTCAGATCGTCAATTTGTTCGTCTGCCACTGCTGCAGTTCCTGAGTGTTTGGAGCGTAGTGCTAAAACCCCTTCTCCTGCAACCACCCCGCCAGTACCTGCCGCTCCTCAGGCTCGATCTCCGTCAGATTGCCTGGCGGCATGGCGTTCGACCAGACGGCGGCGGCGGCGATCTTTCGCGCTTGCCGCTCGATCTGTTCGGGCGTTTCCAGCAGGATGCCTTTTGGCGCGTGGCGGACGCCGGGCTGCAAGGGCGCCTCGGCGTGGCACATGCTGCAGCGGCTGGCGATGATGTTCTGCACGTCTTCGCTGGCGACTTTGACAGAGGCAGCCGGCGCTTCGACCCTGGCGCCGTAACTCGGCCCCAGCGTGCTCAGCCATATTGCGATCGCGACACACGCCGCCGCCACGCCCCAGGTCCACCACGGCGAGGGAAGCCCCTTGTGGCGGCAGTTGTAGAAATGCCGCACGACCACGCCGATCACGATCACCAGCGCCAGGATGACCCAACTCCAGCGGGTGGCGTAGGTGAACGGATAGTGGTTGCCAATCATCACGAAGACGACCGGCAAGGTGAGGTAGTTGTTGTGCAACGAGCGCTGCTTGCCGCGCTTGCCCAGCGCAGGATCGGGCGTGTCGCCCTTCAAGAGCGCCGCCACCACTTTGCGCTGGCCGGGGATAATCACCATCGCCACATTGGCCACCATCAAGGTGCCGATCAGCGCGCCCATCTCCATGAAAGCTCCGCGCGCGGAGAAAATCTGTGTGGAGACATAGGCAGCCAGGACCAGGAATACGAAACCCAACCCGAGCAGCGCCCGATCGCTATCGCCCAGCGATGAGCGGCACATGCCATCGTAGATCACCCAACCGGCTGCCAGGCCACCGAGACTGATGAGCACCGCCTGCCAGGGGGTCAGCGCCATGACATGGGTGTCGATGAGATAGAGCTCGGCAGCGAAGTAGTAGACCACCGCCAGCAGCGCCATGCCTGACAGCCATGTGGCGTAGGCCTCCCATTTGAACCAGGTCAGTTCATCAGGCATCCCGGCGGGCGCCACGAGGTATTTCACCATGTGGTAAAACCCGCCGCCGTGCACCTGCCAGGCGTCGCCGTAAGCTTTGTCGGGGAGGCCGGGCCGCTGCTTCAGGCTGAGATCGAGATGGATGAAATAAAAAGAGGAGCCGATCCACGCGATGCCGGCCACCACATGCAGCCAGCGAATGAGGAGTTCGGCCCAGTCGAGAAGGATGGCTGGCAACAATTTCGGACCCGTAGGTTGGGTTAGCGCGGCCACTGACGGCGAGCATTTGACCGCCCTGTTTATGCCGCGCGTAACCCAGCGCCGCAAGGGTGGTGCATGTGGAGTAGGGTTGCGCGCGGAACGGACCTTGTGCTGGAAACGCGTCGTTCCTGGTCGGGCTAACCCCAAACTACGGGTTCATGACCGTCTCCCCGCAACCCTGCGAAATTTGCTGCGTGCCCCGCAGACAATCAGCGGCCTCGAGCTGGAACGGATTTTGAAGCCTTGGGAGCAGGTCGTTTGGAGACCTCCATCGGGCCCATGAATTGCACGCCGGCACGTCCGGCGCGCTGCCAGCGGACCACGCATTCCACCATGCTGCGCTCGAAGGCGTTGTCCATGACCAGATAAAAGCGGATCGGCAGCATCCGCTCACTGTCAGCCCCACGGGCGCGGATCTCAAGCAAAGCGCCGGTGGCCGACATGTCGAGGATCGTGCAGCTTTGCCATTCCGACGAGCTGACGGCAATGTCGCCAGCCAGATTCACGGACTTGCGGCTCGCTTGGCGGCGGCGTGGACCAAGCGGCTTCTCAGCGCCCGAGCGGGCGTCGGGGCGCTTGATGACCTCCGCCATACGCCGTTGTGCCAGCGTCTCGATGCGCTTGGCGGGTGCGCTGTCGACCAAAACGAAGTTCATGCCCTGCCCCTGAAGTCTTTCGTTTGGTCGCGCTTCCGTCATTCATAATCGGAAAAGGCTGACGCCCGGTGAACGCGGCGGCGGCAATTCGAATCGAATGCGAGTAATCGCATCCCGGCCCGTGCGCTGATCGTCAAATCCGGCTGCCGGCCACATACACGGCCTTCACGGCCCGGTCGTCGCCCAGAATCATCAGCGCGAACAGCACATCCTCAATCCCGCGCGCCTGCGAGACGCGTTCGGCGAGGATGGGCCGGGAGTTTGGATCGAGCACCACGATGTCGGCTTCATAGCCGGGGGCGAGATTGCCGATCTGGTGGTCCATGCGCAGCACCTTCGCCGAACCTAAGGTGGCGAGGTGGAACGCCTGGACGGGGTGGAGCGAATGGCCGCGCAGTTGGGCGATCTCATAGGCCGTGCGCATGGAAGAAAACATCGAGAATGACGACCCGCCGCCGACGTCGGTGGCGAGCCCGACTGGGATGGGGTTGGGGGCGGATGTTGCTCCGGCGAGATCAAAGAGCCCCGAGCCGATGAAGGTGTTGGACGTCGGGCAATGCGAGATGGCCGAGCCGGTGGCGCGCAGGGCGTCGCGTTCGCGCTCAGACAAATGAATGGCGTGGCCGAAATTTGCTCCGGGTCCCACGAGGCCGAATTCTTCGTAGACGCCGAAATAGTCGGGCAACTCCGGGAAGAGGTCGCGCACCCAGGCGATTTCCTTTGCGTTCTCGCTGACGTGCGTTTGCATCAGCGTACCGGGGTGCTCGCGCCAGACGGCGCCGGCCGCTTCGAGCTGTTCGGGCGTCGAGGTGGGGGCGAAGCGCGGCGTGACGGCGTAGACATTGCGGCCTTTTCCGTGCCAGCGCGCGATGAGCGCCTTGGACTGATCATAGCCCGATTGCGGCGTATCCGTCAGACCGGCCGGCGCGTTGCGGTCCATCAGCACCTTGCCGCCGGCGACCCGCATGTCACGGGCGGATGCGGCGGTGAAGAAGGCGTCGGCTGATTGCGGGTGGACAGTACAGTAGCTCGACACTGTCGTCGTGCCGTTGCGCAGCACTTCATCGAAAAACACTTCGGCGATCGCAGCGCAATGGGCGCGATCGGCGAAGGCGAGTTCGGCCGGGAACGTATAGTCGTTCAGCCAGTCGATGAGCTGCTTGCCGTAGCTGGCGATGACGCGCGACTGGGGATAGTGGATGTGGCAGTCGACGAACCCGGCCATTATGAGTTTGCCGGGGTAGTGATCGACGCGGATACCGGGATGGCGGGCGAGGACCGTCGTGGCCGTTCCGACCTCGACGATGCGGCCGTCCGAAACGACGACAGCGCCGTCGGTGTCGAAGTTATAGGATGCGCCGGGATCGTTTGCATACGGGTCGCCCGTGAACGCAAACGTCTGCCCACGGATTGCGAACGCGTTCATTCAGCACAGCCAATTGAGGGGCGCCTTCTCCTCTCCCCCTTCTTAGGGGGAGAGGATGTCGCCCGAAGCCGCCTCAGCGGCGAGGAATTAGCGACAGGTGAGGGGCAGCCGCTTGCTGCGTACAGGTCACCGGTGGCACGAAGACCGGTGCAAGCGGCTGCCCCTCACCGACCGCGTGGCTCTTGGCTCCCAAGTGGTCGCCTGCGAGACGCGGTGTCCTCTCCCCCTAAGTAGGGGAAGAGGAAAGGACGTACGTAGCCTTACTTAGGTATCGCACCTTCGATGCCTTCGACGTAGAAGCCCATGCCGAGCAGATCACCGTCAGGAGCAGTGGCGCCAGCGGCAAGCCAGGGCGAACCGTCCTGTTTGTTGATCGGGCCGGTGAAGGGATGCAGTTTTCCGGCCGCGATGTCGGCGATGGTCGCCTCGGCGGTCTTGCGCAGGTCGTCAGGCAACTTGGCGTTCATGGTCGGGAGTTCCACCGCGCCTTCTTTCATCCCCTGCCAGGTCGAGCCGGTCTTCCAGCTGCCGTCCATGGCGGCCTTGACGCGGCCGACCACATAGGGCGCCCAGTTGTCGGCGATCGAGGTGACGACATTGTCGGGCGCAAAGTGCGCCATGTCGGACGACTGGCCCACGGCCCAGAGGCCCTTCTCGGCGGCGACCTTCACGGCGGCGGCGCTATCGGTGTGCTGCATCAGAACGTCAGCACCCTGAGCGATCAGCGCCTTGGCGGCGTCGGCTTCCTTGCCGGGATCGAACCAGGTCGAGACCCAGACGATCTTCATCTTGACGTTCGGGTTCACCTTCTTGGCGCCGATGTAGGCGGCGTTGATGCCCATCACCACTTCCGGGATCGGGAAGGAGGCGATGTAGCCGATGGTGTTGGTCTTGGTCAGCTTGCCGGCGAGCCCGCCCACGACGTAACGCCCCTCGTAGAAGCGGATGTTGTAGTTGGCCATATTGTCAGCGGTCTTGAAGCCGGTGGCGTGCTCGAACTTCACGTCCGGGAACTGCGCGGCGGCCTTCAGCGTCGGGTTCATGAACCCGAAGCTCGTTGTAAAGATGATCTTGTTGCCGTCCTGGGCAAGCTGCGTGATGACGCGCTCGGCGTCCGGGCCTTCCGGGACGTTCTCGACCTCGGTCACCTTGACCTTGTCGCCGAATTCCTTCTTCACCGCCTCGGCGCTGAGGTGGTGCTGATAGGTGTAGCCGCCGTCGCCGATCGGGCCGACGTGCACGAAGCCGACCTTGAAGGGTTCGTCGGCATAGGCTGCGCCCGCGAATGCGACGCCAGCCGACAGGGCCAGCGCGGCGACGCCGCGCCGGGTCATCGAAACAGTACTCATACGTATCCTCCCTTGGGCGGGCGAACGGCCCACCATAACTAGTCAATAGCCCATTACGAGGCCGCGTAGAAGACCTTGCCCAGCGATGCCGGTGCGTTGAACTGCAGTTTCATTTTGTCGCGGGATATGAGGACGAGCACGATGACTGTCGCCAGATACGGCAGCATGGACAGAATATTGGCAGAAACGCTCACTCCGAGCGCCTGGGCGTGCAGTTGCAGCACCGTGACGCCGCCAAAGATGTAGGCCCCGAGCAGCGAGCGCCACGGCTTCCAGCTTGCGAACACGACCAGCGCGAGCGCGATCCAGCCGCGCCCGGCGGTCATCTTTTCGGCCCACAACGGCGTCTGCACCAAGGAGAGATAGGCCCCGCCGAGCCCCGCCATGGCGCCGCCGAACATCAGGGACAGATAGCGGATGCGCACCACCGGATAGCCGATGGCGTGCGCCGCATCGTGGTTCTCCCCGACAGCTCGCAAGACAAGCCCGCCGCGCGTGCGGTTGAGGAACCACCAGACGCCAGCGACGCAGGCGATGGAGAGATAGACCATCATGTCCTCGCCGAAGATCAGCTTGCCAGCGAAGGGAATGTCGGAGAGGCCAGGGATGGCGAGGCGCGGGAACGGGCCGGCGGAGAGGCCGGAGTAGGATTGCCCCCAAAGCGCCGAGACGCCGAGGCCGAACATGGTGAGGGCCAAGCCGGAGGCAACCTGGTTGGCCAGCAGGGTTTGGGTGAGCACGGCGAACAGCAGCGCCATGACCGCGCCCCCCGCCATGGCCGCCACCAGCGCCAGGGCATGATTGCCGGTGCCGATGATGGTGGCGAAGCCGGCTATGGCTCCCATGATCATCATGCCCTCGACGCCGAGGTTGAGCACGCCGGATTTTTCGGCGACGAGTTCACCGAGCGCGGCGAACAGCAGCGGCGTCGAGGCGACGACCACGCCGATGAGGATGTCTACGAGAAGGTCCATTGCCTAAGCTGCCGCCCCCGATCTTTGCGAGCCCACTCGGCGCACCCGATAAGTCACCAGCACATCCACCGCCAGTAGGAAGAACAACAGCATGCCCTGGAACACACCCTTGACGGCCGAGGGCAGCCCGAACGCCACTTGCGCCGCATCGCCGCCATTGTAAGTGAGCGCCATCAGCAAGCCCGAGGCGATGATACCCAATGGATGCAGACGGCCGAGGAAGGCGACGATGATCGCCGTGAACCCGTAGTTGTTGGGAATCTGCGGCACCAATTGCCCGACTGGCCCTGCCGCCTCGAAGAGCCCCGACAGCCCGGCCATGCCGCCAGATACGAGCAGGCACATCCAGATGATGCGGTTTTCTGAGAAGCCTGCGAATTTCGCCGCCGCCGGGGCCGCGCCCAGCACGCGGATCTGATAGCCAAGGACATGCCGGGCGAGCGCGATCTGAGCCAGGATCGCCGCAGCGATCGCGACCACAAACCCGATATGCGCGCGCGAATGCGGGATCAGAAGCGGCACGCGCGCCGCATTCTGGAACAACCGGCTCTCGGGAAAATTCAGCCCCTCAGGATCGCGCAAGGGGCCGTCCACCACGACGGTCAGAAGCAGCACGGCCACGTAAGTGAGCATCAGGCTCACCAGGATTTCGTTGGCGTTGAAACGCGTTCGAAGCAGCGCCGGTATCGCCGCCCAGGCCGCCCCACCCAGAACGCCGGCCGCGCACATCAGCGGAAACAGCCAGTATCCGCCCCCCGGATAGGCCGCCAGCCCAACCGCGCTGCCCGTGATGGCGCCGATGGTGTACTGACCTTCCGCCCCGATGTTCCAGACATTGGCGCGAAAACCTAGCGCAAGACCCACCGCGATCAGGATCAACGGCGTCGCTTTCACCAGCAGCTCAGCAAAACCACGAAAGGTCGTGAGCGGATCGATGAAGATTTTGTACAGCGCCTCGCCCGGCGGTTTTCCCAGCGCGGAAAACATGAGCGCGCCGCCGATGATCGTCAGCACCAGGGCGATCAGCGGCGTCACGTAGAACATAGTTCGCGACAGCTCTTTGCGCGGCTCAAGCCGGAACATGGGCGGGCTCCTTGGCAGGCGCGGCGGAGGCCCCACCCATATCGCGGCCGATTTCTTCCACGGTGATGTGCTCGGCCGGGCGCGTCACCGAGAGACGGCCGTTTGCGATCACGGCGATGCGTGTGGAAATGGCGAGCAATTCGTCGAGGTCCTGCGAGATCACCAGTACGGCGGCTCCTGAGGCGGCGAGATCGATCAATGACTGATGGATGGCCGCCGCCGCGCCCGCATCCACGCCCCAGGTCGGCTGCGATACGACCAAGACGGATGGATTCTGCAGCACCTCGCGGCCAACCACGAATTTCTGCAGGTTGCCGCCCGAGAGCGATTGCGCGGAACGGCCGACGCCGGCGGTCTTCACGCCGAAGCGCTCGACGATGGCCTCAGCGAACTGCGTCGCCGCGCCGAGGCTGATCATGGATCGGTGCGCCAGCTTCATGCGCTCGATGCCCGAGAGCAGCGTGTTCTCGGCCAGCGACAGCGTCGGCACGGCGGCATGGCCTAGCCGCTCCTCGGGCACAAAGTTCATCCCGAGCGAGCGCCGCGCCTGCGGACCGAGCGCGCCAACCGGCATGCCATCAAACGCGATCTGATTGGCCAGGGCGGCACGCTCTCCAATCAGCGCCTCCATCAGCTCGATCTGGCCGTTGCCGGCAACCCCGGCGATGCCGACGATTTCACCGGCGCGCACGTCCAACGACACATTTTCCAGATCGACGCCGAACTGGTGATCGCTCGCCAG